>JANPBE010000379.1:0-1434 GCA_031430295.1 Phyllobacterium sp. | reverse complement strand
CCGGAGACGAGCAACACGCGCAGATTTTCGCGGATACCATCAAGCGTAGCTATGGCGTTGTTGTTGGTTTCGGATAGTTCGCCGGGCAACGGAGAGACGTTAAGTTCGATGATGTTGTTGCCTGCGCGTGAAATTTCGACTTCGACATCTGCGTTTTGGCCTGTGACTGCTGTTTCTTCTTTCAGCAATTCGCCATTGAGAAACACTTGGACTTTGACAGGTGTACCCGTCGCAGCAACGCCATCGTCATCCACGCGGTAAACAAATTTCAACGGTTTTCCAGTGATGCCGAACTTGGGCGCTTCGATGAAACGCACCAACCGGTCGGTCTCGCTGGCGCTGCCCGTGATAAGTGAATGGATGGGGGCGTTGAAGCCAAGGCCTTTGCCGGCATCGGGCGGAATATCATGGGCTTGACCATCCGTAATGATAATCGCACCGCCAGCGCGAGAAGGTGGCACGTCGCGGAACGCTTCATTTAGTGCGGCATAAATGCGGGTAGAGGTTTCATTGCCGTCGTCGGTAGCTTTGCTGGCACTGACCACGCGAACGTCAAAATCTGCAAACCGTGAGATGCGCTCCTTTAAGATTTTGAGTGCGGCTTGTGTCTGCTCCGCACGCTTACCGAATGTCTGGCTTTGGCTTTCGTCAACAATGATTGCCACAGTGCTTTTTAGCGGGGCGCGCTGTTCAGACTGTAAAGTGGGATTGAGAATTGCTGCCAAAAGTGCAGTGCCAGCCGCAGCACGTAGCAGTGAGCCACGGGCATTGCGATAGAGCGTCATGCCTGTGATAGCGGCGATGATGATGCCCAACACGATGATAACCGGCCATGGCAAAAGCGGATCGAGCGCGATTGAATATGTCATTGGCCAAGCCTTTCGAGGAGCGCTTGGATATGCACTTGGTCTGATTTGTAGTTGCCAGTCAGCATATACATGACGATGTTGACACCGCCGCGCAGGGCGTAGATGCGCTGCATCGGATCATTCGGTTCGGTTGGATAGAGCGCCTGTCCATCCGGCGTCAGCGCCCAAGCGGAGGCCAAATCATTGCCGGTAATAAGAATGGGCGAGACGCCATCGCCGCTACGCACGGGGCGGTCCACGCGCACGTCGCTGTCTTGACTTTGCTCGACCCATAAAGGCGAGCCTGCATAATGGCCGACAAAATCTTTCAGCAGGAAAAACGACTTGGTGAGCACATGATCAGAGGGAACCGGCTCTAGCGGCGGTACGTTCATGCCGTCCAATATTTCGCGCAGGCGGCGGGTGGCGGGCGAGGTGTCATCGTTTAACGTGAAGGACGTACTGCCTTGGTCGCGCGTATCGAACAGCACTGAACCACCCGCTTGCATATAGGCATCAATATTGGCCAGTGCTTCTTTGGATGGCATCGTGCCATCGGGATCTATTGACCAGTAAACCATAGGAT
>JANPBE010000378.1:0-1589 GCA_031430295.1 Phyllobacterium sp. | reverse complement strand
GCCGGCAGTTTCGTCACGGCAACTTCTGCGCAAGCTGCGGATTTGACCCTTTGCTGGGCCGCATGGGACCCGGCCAACGCGCTGATCGAATTGAGCAAGGACTTTGAAGCCAAGTCCGGCCACAAGATGAGCTTTGAGTTTGTGCCATGGCCAAACTTTGCCGACCGCATGCTGAATGAATTGAACTCAGGCGGCAAGCTTTGCGATCTTCTTATCGGCGATAGCCAATGGATCGGCGGCGCTGCCGAAAACGGCCAGTATGTAAAATTGAATGACTTCTTTGATAAGGAAGGCATCAAAATGAGTGATTTCATTCCTGCGACCGTAACCGGTTACGCGGAATGGCCAAAGAACACCCCGAACTACTTCGCGCTTCCTGCATTTGGCGATGTCGTTGGTTGGACATACCGCAAAGACTGGTTCTCTCGTCCGGAGCTTCAGACCGAGTTCAAGGGAAAATATGGCCGTGATCTTGGTGTTCCAAAGACCTTCGCAGAACTCAAAGACATTGCCGAATTCTTCCAAGGTCGCGATATTGACGGCAGAAAGGTCTATGGCGCTGCCATCTATACCGAGCGTGGTTCCGAAGGCATCACGATGGGTGCAATGGATGTTCTCTACAGCTACGGCTTCCAGTATGAAAACCCTGCCAAGCCTTACGATCTTGAAGGTTTTGTAAATTCGGCGGATGCTGTTGCGGGTCTTGAGTTCTACAAGTCACTTTATGACGGTTCAACACCTCCCGGCGCTTCTGATGCCTACATGTCACAAAACATCGATGCGTATAAGTCCGGTCAGGTAGCGATGCAGATGAACTTTGCCTTTATTTGGCCAGGCGTAAATGCTGATCCAAATGTTGGTGGAGAAAAGTCCGGCTACTTCGCAAATCCAGCAGGTCCAGGCGGCAAGCAGTTTGCACAGCTCGGCGGTCAGGGTATTTCCGTTGTGGCAAACTCCGAAAATAAGGATGCCGCACTTGAGTACATCAAGTGGTTTGCTCAGCCTGAAATACAAGCAAACTGGTGGAAGCTCGGTGGTTACTCGGCTCTCAATAACGTCGTCAATGATCCGTCGTTTGTGACCAGCCAGCCTTATGCGCAGACCTTCTTGGACTCGATGGCCATTGTGAAGGACTTCTGGGCAGAGCCTAGCTACGCCTCCTTGATGCAGGCGTCACAAAAGCGCTTCCATGACTATGTTGTTGCCGGAAAAGGCACAGCAAAGGAAGCTATGGATGGCCTTGCTGCTGATTGGACCGCCGTCTTCAAGGAAGAAGGCAAGATCAAGTAACAGCTAGTTGCTTCTCCTCCCAAGGCGTTAGCAAATGCACGGGGTAGGGCCATGCTCTATCCCGTGCTGACCAACACCCAGTCTGACAGAAATTCCACTTTGGCGGCCAACTAGGTCGGTGTTCTGTGCTGCCGGTGCTCACGTATTTTATCTGACGTATTTTTTTAACGCGATCCAGTATCCACTTCGCTTGAAAATGCTTTAGCGTACGCTGCGCTTCGGTTCTCGAAAATCACCCTATTTGACGCGCCTAAGCGAATTTCCGTCACACTCTTAGATAAAAATTAGAGGGCTAAACA
>JANPBE010000377.1:0-2584 GCA_031430295.1 Phyllobacterium sp. | reverse complement strand
AAGCCTTTAGAGGTTTCAACACCTGCAACCGACCCATCGGGATTGCGGCGGATCGCGGTGTGGGCATTATTCAAAACTGCGAAGTGACAGGCATTCGCCGCGAGGCCGATGGTTCGGTTTCCGGTGTTGAAACCTCCAAGGGCTTTATTGGCGCCAAGAAAGTCGGCGTTGTTGCCGCTGGCCACACATCGGTGTTGATGGAAATGGCGGGCGTTCGTATGCCGCTGGAAAGCTATCCGCTGCAAGCGCTGGTGTCCGAGCCGGTGAAGCCTGCGTTCCCGTGCGTGGTCATGTCTAACACTGTGCATGCCTATATCTCGCAGTCGGATAAGGGCGAGTTGGTCATCGGCGCGGGTACGGACCAATATGTGTCCTATTCGCAGACGGGCGGCCTGCATATTTTGAACCATACGCTGGATGCGATTTGTGAAATGTTCCCGATGTTTGGCCGCATGAAAATGTTGCGCTCATGGGGCGGCATTGTTGACGTGACGCCGGACCGCTCGCCGATATTGGCGAAGACGCCTGTGAAAGGGCTTTATGTCAACTGCGGCTGGGGCACGGGCGGCTTTAAGGCGACACCCGGTTCCGGCAATGTGTTCGCCCACACGATCGCCCGCGACGAGCCGCACAAAATCAACGCACCGTTTACGCTGGAGAGATTCAGGACTGGACGCCTGATTGACGAAGCAGCAGCCGCTGCTGTTGCGCATTGATAGCGAGTGCTCAGATGACGCGCAAGACCAATGAGATGTTCATAAACGCAGGCATTGTCGGCTTCCTTCTGCTGCTGGTTATATTACCGGGAATTAGTCTGGTGCTCTATTTGCTCGGTTTTGGACATGGACTGGCTTTCGGCAATGAAACTGTGAGCAGACTTTTGAAAGGTCTATTTTACCTGCTGTTCTTTGGCTCGTTCATTTCGCTGGTTTGGCTTGGAATTATGCCAAGGGCACTTCTTAAAATAGTTCAATCTCGGACTAATGGACCCTATGGTTACAGAGATTACCTCGGTGAGATAAAGATGGTAAACCGCCTCGCGTCAGTTGGCCTTTGGATTGAAGATCCAGTTGACCTGCAAACTAAGAGAGACGCGAAATGACCCATATTTGCGTCACCAACACGAATTCCAGTCTTATCGACGAAGCGGCAGCTGCTGCTGCCGTTGCGCATTGAAAATTTTTGAGAACAGAGAAACGCCATGCTTTTGATCCGTTGTCCCTATTGTGAAGAAGAGCGTCCGGAGCTGGAGTTCCGCAACGTGGGCGAGGCGCATGTTGCCCGCTCCAGCGATCTGGCGAATGTGTCGGATGAGGATTTTGAAAAGTTTCTCTATATTCGCGAAAATCCGAAGGGCGTGAACTATGAGCGCTGGCGTCATATTCATGGCTGCGGGCGGTTTTTCAACGCTGTGCGCAACACGGTGAGCGATAAGTTTATTCAGGTCTATAAGGCGGGCGAGCCAAAGCCTGCGCTGGATGGTGCGGCGGCGAAACCTGCCAAGGCAGCCAAAGTTAAAAAGGGAGATGCGGCATGAGTGGCGCTAACCGCATTGCAGGCAAGGGCGCGTTGACGCCAGCCAAAACCGTTCGCTTCACATTTGACGGGCAGAGCTATACCGGGCTTGAGGGCGATACGCTGGCCTCGGCTTTGCTGGCCAACGGCGTGCATTTGGTGGGGCGCTCGTTCAAATATCACCGTCCGCGCGGGTTTCTGGGCGCTGGTCCGGAAGAGCCGAACGCGCTGATGGAAATTTCGCGTGATAGCGTGCGCCGCCAGCCGAATGTGCGGGCCACCTGTCAGGAACTTTATGATGGGCTGATGGCATCATCGCAAAACCGCTGGCCATCGCTGACGTTTGACGTCGGCGCGGTGAACTCGCTGGGTTCTCCATTTTTCGCTGCTGGTTTTTACTACAAAACTTTTATGTGGCCGAAGTTTGCGTGGAAGAAAATCTACGAACCCTTCATCCGTCGTGCGGCAGGCCTTGGCGTTGCGCCGACGGAAGCTGATACAGACCATTACGCCAACCGTTTCGTGCATTGCGATGTGCTGATTGTTGGCGGCGGGCTGGCAGGTTTGCTGGCAGCAAAAGCTGCGGGTGAGGCGGGCAAGGATGTTATTCTTGTTGACGAGCAGCCGGCACTTGGCGGTGCGCTGAAGCATGAGTCTGATATTACCGTTGACGGCAAGTCCGGCGCTGCGTTTGCTAACGAAATCACTGCCGCGCTGGAAGCCATGGACAATGTACGGGTTCTCACCCGCACCACGGCCTTTGGTTATTATGCGCAAAACATGGTGGCGATGGCCGAGCGCGTGACGGAGCATCTTGCCAATCCTGATGCTGCCTTGCCGCGCGAACGTCTGTGGCAAGTTCGCGCTGCAAAGGTTATTCTGGCGACAGGCGCGATTGAGCGCCACATGGTTTTTGCTGAAAATGACCGCCCCGGCGTGATGCTGGCTTCTGCTGGTCGCACCTATTTGAACCAATATGGCGTCGCCGTTGGCCGCCGCGTCGGCGTTTATACGGCTAACGATAGCGCGTATGCGGTGGCGTTTGAACTGAAAGCGGCGGGCATTGATG
>JANPBE010000376.1:0-7829 GCA_031430295.1 Phyllobacterium sp. | reverse complement strand
CGGCAGCGACTACGCGCGCGACGGAATGGGCAGTGAAGATGTCTTTATAGAAGACACCGGCGATTCGTCAATATTCTGAAGGTATGCGCAGAGCCGGGCTGAAGAGAGTGGCGCAGCTGGCTGCGCTAGCCTGAAACCTCGAAGTGCCCGCTGCGCTCAGCCTTCGGCTTTAACTTCGCGTTGCATCAGCGCCTCGATAGCCGCTTGCACCGAAACGCCTTCGTATAGCAATCGATACACCTGCTCGCAAATGGGCATCTCGACCTGCAGTTCCATCGCTGCCTTGCGAACAGCGGCGGCCGCTTTCACGCCTTCGACAACCTGCCCGATTTCCGTCGCGGGCAACGCCCCAATCTCCACCTTAATCATGCCAGGGCGATATTTGGTGAGATCAAGCTGGTCAAACACGGTCCAATCCGCGCCCTCACAATCCACCAAAAACGCATCAATATACTCAATTTTGTTGCGATCCAGAACGGCTTGCAGCGTGTCAGACGGCACTTCCAAATCTTTCAAATACGGCGCGTATTTTTGGAAATTACCATCATTCTCGCCCCAAGCATTAACCCCAGACATGAGGTTGGTTTCAGCCACAGACGAGCAACCGATAAACTCAATTGGTAGCGTTCCCGCTTCCAAGGCCGCACTATCAAACGTCTTAACGCTTATGGTACCGGGCTCGCGGGTAATGGCCAGTTTTTCAATGATAAAGCGCGAAGAATCAGGGTAATTCTTCCGTAAACGCTCCTGATTATAGGGAATTGGCTCAACCAGAACAGCCTTTGAACCCTTGATACGGTGCAGCCACGGCGTGGCATCATCGAACAAAACGCCATCGCAAGCCCCCACATTGACCATCTGAAACGGACGCCCGCCAAAGCGCGAGGCGATGGCCGCACGAGCCAAAAACCGCGTGCCACGAAGTGACGCGCCGCGATCCAAAATCGCCTTAGGAACACCAAGCGAAACCGCAATGCGCGGCAACTCTGATAGCAGGCTCATGAGGTAGCTCCTTTTGAAGTTAGTGACTTACGATAGAGGGATTGCAGCGCAGGCAGAAGCACCAAAAATGGCGGCAACAGCGCTGGCAAATAAACCCGTGTATCGTGGATGGGGAAAATAACGAACTTAGCGAGTACCGAAAGCACAAGGGCAGCAAACAGCACGCCAGCGCGTCCCGTCAGCTTGTAACCTGCCCTATTGGCGAGCAACCATAAGCCCAGCGCCAAGATGCAGACGCCAACCCAATCATTATATTCCAGCGCCCGTAGGAACGATGCACCGAAGGCATGGGCATAGAGACTGAGCGAGAACGCCGGATGGAAATCCGCCATGTTCTGGTGTTGCTCAATGCTGGAAAAATAGAGATGCGGCCACCAGCCAGGGTGATGAGCGAAATGCGAAATGACGAAATAGCCGATAAAACAGGCGGCGAAAGCTACAAATGCACCAAGACTTTTCTGCCCGTAAACAGCAAGAAAAATCCCAAAAATACCAATGAAAACAATGTTGTCAGGCCGAACAAGGAAGGCAAGTGTGAGCAAAATGGCAGTCGCCCATTCTCGCTTCACAGTGAAGGAATAGAGACCACCGAGGAAGAGCGCAGCACACAGTAAGTCAGGTGTGCCCACCCGCGTGGCTTCTCCAAAGCCGCAGAAAATCATCAACCCGGCAAACAATGGTGCCAGCGCAAGCGCCTTCGCCGAGCGTAGCCACGCCAAAACAAAGCCTGCAAACAACACCGCTGAAAACGCGGAAACAAAACGCAGCGCGGCGACGGGCGAGACGAAATTGGACACGACAGATATAATCTGGCCATACAAAAACTTCACGCGGTACATGCCGAGCAACGACACGAAGTCCGCCGGATTTTCCGCCATATGCGTGCGAAACCCGCCGCCGTCATCTGTCAGCGCTTCATAGTCAGCAGCCGGAACCGCAGCCTTCACAGCCCCATAAGCAAAGTCATGCAGCGCTACGGGATTGGGGAAATTCGCCTCTTCAGCCACTGCTAAATATGGCAGCATATCCCAGTTCGCTTCCGGCAAAAGATAGGCAGTTGTAATGGTAATCGCGACATAGAGCGAGAAAATCAGCACACCAATGAGGCTAGCAAACCGAACATAGGTCCGGCTCGCAAGCTCAAGTAGCCCGTTGGCAAATCGTGCCAGCAAGTTACCCTTGTGATGTGCTGCATCAACCATATCGCTTACTTCAACTGGCTGGCGATAAAGTCTTTGACGATCGAGACAATGCCCTTACCGAGCAGCTTATCAAACGACGCCACGAAACGATCAGCCTCTTCGATAGTACAAATCAGCGGCGGTTCAAGACGAATAACATTGCGATTATATTCGGTGAAGGCCACCAAAATATCATAGTCACGCAATAGCTGTGCACCAACAAAACCCGACAGCGAACCCTTGAGCTTATCATCCAGCAACGCCACCATCGGGCGCAGCATGACAGGCAAAGTCTGGCTGAAGTCGTGGAACTCCAGACCAATCATCATGCCCTGCCCGCGCACGTCTTTGATGATCTTAGGATACTTCACTTGAAGCGCCTTCAGGCCATCAATGATATGGTCACCAACGCGCGCAGAGTTGCCAATAAGGTCTTCATCGTAAAGCACATTCAGAGCTTCAATCGAAGTGATGCAAGCCTCGCCCATACCGCCGAATGTGGCTTGTGCATGGATCATCGCGGTCTTTGGCGTGCCATAGGCTTTCATGTAAACCTCGCGGCGCGCAATCATCGCGCCAACAGCCGCCTTGCCGCCACCGAGAGATTTGGCCAGTGCGGTTACGTCGGGAATAACGCCATAATGCTCAAAAGCGTAGAACTTGCCCGTACGGCCAAGGCCGCACTGCACTTCATCCGCCACCCACAGCACACCGTGCTTGTCACAAAGCGCACGCAGTTTCTGCCAATACTCCTTCGGCGCAGAAATAATGCCGCCGCCGCCCTGCACAGTTTCAAGAACGATAGTGCCGATCTTCGGATCAGACTGAAATAGCTTTTCAACGGCATCAATATCGCCAAACGGCACTTTCAAAACATTATCAACCAGCTTGAAATCACCGCGATAAAGCTGACCATCAGTAATAGAAAGCACGCCCTTAGTTTTGCCATGAAACGAGTTCTCTGCATAAACCACCTTCGGCTTATCAGGACCTGCCGCACGCTCAGCAACCTTGATGGCCGCTTCCATTGCTTCCGAACCGGAGGAGCCGAGGAACACCATATCCAAATCGCCGGGCGAGCACTGCGCAATGTTATGCGCCAGCGTCGCCGCATATTGCGACATGAAAGCAATCGCGATTTCATGACGATTTTCGTCTTGGAATTGCTTGCGAGCATTCACGATGCGCGGGTGGTTGTGGCCGAATGCCAGCGAGCCAAAGCCGCCAAAAAAGTCGAGTATTTTACGACCGTTCTGGTCGGTGTAATACATCCCATCGGCGCTTTCGATTTTCACCTTGTGAAAGCCGAGCAGTTTCATAAAATGTAATTGGCCGGGGTTAATGTGAGCCTTGAACAACTCCGTCATCGTCGGAACATCCATCGCCTTGGCATCGCTTACGCTCATCAGCTTGGGGCGGTTGGTCATGTGCATAGGGGCAATCTCCGGCGCATCAACGCGCATACGGGTGGCAGTGTCTTTGGTTTTAAGAACTTGGTTCATGGGTCTTACCTCTTCACTCTGCCGCTACAGCGTAGGAATTTTGATTTGCAGCGCCGGTTTTCTTGGCGCGATACTCGACATAGGCAGCAATCAGCATGTCCTCGTCACGATACTGTGGAACCCAGCCAAGCTGGCGCTCACCTTTGGAAACATCCAGCACGCACTCTTCATCGGCGATAAGATATTGCTCAGGATCCATAATCGGCATGTTCATCCAATCAAACATGTCGAGCGTCTTTTTCACTGCCCAGCCCGGCGTCGGGATAAGCAGTGACTTGGACTTTGCGTGGCGAACCAAATCACCCAGCAATTTGCGTACCGGCGGCGGGTTGAGCGAGCCGAGATTATAGGCCTCGTTAGGGATACCTGCCTTGAATGCCGCGTAGGCAGCCGACGCACAGTCAAACACTGAGATGAACTGATACGGGTTCTTGCCTGATCCAATCATTGGCACTGGCAGGTTCATATCAATCAGCTTGAACAGCTTTTCCAAAATACCAAGACGGCCGGGCCCGATGATAAGACGAGGGCGGAACAGCGAAATATTCATGCCCTTCTGGCGCCATTCAGCGGCCAGCACTTCCGTCTTTTGCTTGGACCAACCATATTCGCCCAGCGGCGCAACCGGGTGATCTTCCGTCATCGGGTAGGTTACCGTATGGCCGTAAATCATGTCCGTGGTGAA
Source organism: Phyllobacterium sp. (assembly GCA_031430295.1). Classification (GTDB taxonomy): domain Bacteria; phylum Pseudomonadota; class Alphaproteobacteria; order Rhizobiales; family Rhizobiaceae; genus JANMEX01. The sequence goes on along the minus strand of JANPBE010000376.1, from coordinate 3,459 downwards.
TTGCACGAGGTTCTTCGCGCCAGCCATATCCATCGCCAGAATAATGTTTTCGGTGCCGAAGTAATTCACCGGAAAAAAGAAATCGTGTCGCTTGGCGCGCACTTGCAGCGGCGACAGCATCTTGGCCGACAGGTTGTAGACCATGTCATCAGCCTTAATACCAACTGCCATCACTGCGTCGCGGTCAGTCACATCGCACTGCACAAATGTTACTTTGTCATAGTACGGCAAATCGCTTTTAACGATGTCAACGACAACCACTTCATAACCGTCGGCACTGATAAGAGGCGAGAGATGACGACCAACAAACCCATCACCACCAAAAATTACATGTCTCATGATTTCACTCCGGAAACTGATACGGTGATTTTCTCATCCGCCGAATGACCGCCGCCCTGAGCAATCAAAATTGTGCCAACACAAATGAAGGCTATGCCCGCCATTTTATAAACGCCGATTTCTTCCTTGAAGAGGAACCATGCCGTAAATGCGACGACGACATAGCCAAGGGAAAGGAACGGATAGGCGAACGATAAATCTACCTTCGACAGCACGAACAAGTGCGACGCCATCGAGATGACGAACATTGAAAGCCCGGCAAATACCCAAGGGTTAAAGACGATTTGGAAGACGCGAGAAATGATGGTGTCCGTGCTGAATGACAGTGGACCGAGCGACATCATGCCTTGCTTCAGCATCACTTGCGCCGCAGCATTCGTCAGCACCGTGAACAGAATAAATGGTATGTATTTCGTCATAGTCCCTAATCCTTACTTCCCACTTTGCTAATAAACGTCGCCGCTCACGATCCCGTATAAAAAATGATTAAAATGCGAGGTATCTCACGATTTAGTTGTTTTCTCCGGCATATTTTTCAATTTCCGGCCAATACCAGAGCTGTTCGCGCCCAAAATCCGGATAGAAACTGCGGGTCACGCAAGGCTTCCAGTTCACGCCAGTTCGGGAAAGATTGTTCAAAAACCCGTGCTGGCATCCGGCTGTCTTTGTAAGGATTGACCGCCCCGCCAGCGTCAATTGTCATGGCATCCAGCTCGTTCAGCAGCGCCAGCGTACTGGCTCCTTTGTGGGGAAAATCTAGCGTGAGCGTGTAGCCAGCGCGCGCAAACGACATAATGCCAGGTGATTTCACATCACCAAACCGCTTCAAAACGGTGAGAAATGACACCTGCCCTGCATCACGGGTTTTCTGTAGCATCACAGGAATAATCGTCCGCGCCACGTCAAACGGAATGACACTTTGATGCTGATGCAGCCCGCGCGGGCCGTAAAAGCGGTTCCAGTTTCCGACCATGTCCAGCGGGTAGAAGAACGGATCGTAGTGCGTCGTGGCAGGTCCAAGTTTGCGTGATTTGGCGGCACGATAAGCAGTATTAAAGACGCGCACGCTCAAGCCATTCAGCACATTCACTGGCGGTACAAATGGCACTGAGATGCGCGGGGTAAGTCGGTGGGGAACGAAAGCGCCATCGCCTGCGTGATTTCCCGCAAAGAGCAGCCCTCGCCCTGTATTTTTGCCACCAGCGAGCTGATCGATCCACGCAACGGCATACTCATTGTCACGGTCGGCAGCTTCCGCCAAATCGAAATATTCCGGCAGCGAGGAGAACGGCACTGTTGTCTCACTGATATCGACCGACGGCACTTTCATCATCTGAATAGCTGCACGCGAGATAAGTCCCGTGAGCCCCATGCCACCGATTGTTGCAGCAAACAGCTTGACGTTTTCGCTCACTGAACAGCGCAGCACCTGCCCATCCGAACGGGCCAGATCAAACCACAAAACATGCGCACCAAACGAGCCACGAACATGATGATTTTTCCCATGCACATCATTGGCGATAGCACCGCCAAGGGTCACATACTTTGTCCCCGGCGTAACGGGAATGAACCAGCCATGAGGCCCGCAATGCAGAATAATGTCGGAAAGACTAGCGTGGGCATCGGCAACCAAAACACCGGTATCGGCCTGAAATTGGATGAGCGGTTTAGGCCGGAACTTTATCGCTGCGCCATTTTCAGGCGGCAAACACGTATCGCCATAGCTGCGCCCGTTTCCAAACGGCAGCAGGTTTTGGCTTCCAATGAGCCGTTCATCAACGGACGCAAACTCGCCCTTTTGAACGCGACCAAAACTTTCGAGCCATACCATTTAGTAGGCCGCAGCAAATACGAGTGCCGCGCCAATCAGCACCATAATCTGGCTGCGCCAATCAGACAGAATGAAGACGACTGGATCTTCGTGCATCTCACCGCGCCGCGCGAGCACCCAGATACGCAGCGAAAGATAAAGCACAATCGGGCACAGCAGCCAGAGCAAATAAGGTTGATGATAGATCACGCGGACTTGGTCACTATCAATATACATCGCCAAAACTAACACAGCGGAGAACGTTGCTGCAATTCCAGACTCGGCCAAAACTTGGGCGTCGGAAACGCGATAGCCGCGACCCGAGATCTTCTCACTGCCGGTATCGGGTGTGCCTTCGAGCTCTACAAAGCGCTTCACCAAAGCCAAGGACAGGAAGAAAAACACCGAGAAGGCTAAAAGCCAGAATGACACTTCAATTTCTGTTGCGGCAGCGCCCGCTATCACGCGGATGGTATAAAGACCCGCCAGCGCCAAGACATCTATCAGCAACATGCGCTTCAAAGCCAAGGTATAAAGCGTCGTTAAGAGCGCATAGCCCGCCATGACAATCCAGAACAACGGCGGCAGATAGAGGCTGATGGCAACACTGCAGACCGCCAACAATCCGGCAATAACAAGCGCGGTTGGAATAGCAATCAAACCCGCAGCAATGGGACGCTTATGCTTGGTTTTATGACGGCGATCAGCATCCAAATCAAACAAATCATTGATGATATAGATTGCAGATGCCAGTAGTGAAAACGCAATCACGGCAACCACAATTGCCATTTGGGTGGCAGGACGTGCCAGATCATTGGCAAGCACCGCTGGAACCGCAATGAGCGAGTTTTTCGCCCACTGATGCACCCGCAACAGCTTGGCCAGCGTTTTTATCGACACGCGTGGCGCGGCAAATAAAGCCGAATTAGATTTTTTCTGAAAACGCGAAGCAGCACCATCCGGCGCAACAACTATCGCCTGCCCCGCGGCGTCAAATACCGCGACGTCATCCTTGCTGTTACCGGCATAATCGAATCCGGCATCGCCGTATTTGGTGGTGAGCGCATCACGTTTGCGCGTTGAAGTTAGGTTGATTTCAGGTGTCGTCGCGATGACCTCACTAAACAGATCTAGATGAGTAGCAATAGCGCGGGCAAAAGGCTCAGGGCTCCCCGTCGCCAATATTAACGTGCGGCCAGATGCCTTCTGCGCCCGTAAATAGTCCACAAATTCTTGGCGATAAGGAAGCGTCGCTGCATTAAGCGTCACGCGCTTGGCAAGCTCGCTCTTTAGAAAGGCTTTGCCTTTTA
>JANPBE010000375.1:0-1975 GCA_031430295.1 Phyllobacterium sp. | reverse complement strand
TTGCTGGTGCCCGAGGTCGAGAACTTGCTCGACTTCCAGATCGATCGCCCCATGATGTCTCCGTCTTCACCCAAACAATGCGTCATCGCCATTTTGGCCATTGAGATTATCATTGCCAGCAAGGCCGAAAAGCTGGTCATTGCCATTATAGCCGTAGAGCACGTTGGCCACTGACGAGCCTAGGATTACGTCATTTAGCGCAGAGCCATAGACATTTTCGATGCCGGCTAGCGTGTCGCCATCAGACGCCGTGCCGTTGGTCAAGTTTACCGTCACTCCGACTGTTGACGTGGTGTAATCAGCACGGTCTATGCCGTCGCCGCCGTTGATGATGTCAGCGCCTGCATCGCCGCGCAGGATGTCGTTGCCAAGACCGCCAAGGAGGGTGTCGTTGCCAGCGAGGCCGGAGAGTACATTAGCGCCAGCGTTGCCAGTTAGGATGTCATTGCCAGAGCCGCCAGTGGCGTTCTCGATCGAAATGAGCGTTGCGTTGACCCTGGGTGATAATGCAGGGTCCCCACCAGTTGCCAAACCAGTCGTCAGATTTACAATTACGCCCAGCGAAATATCAGAAAAGCTGATCGTGTCTGTGCCAGTACCGCCATCAACGACATCAAAAGTATCCGGTAAAAAATTGGCAAAACCAGGGCGCAGCGTGTCATTGCCTGCGTAGCCGTTCAATGTCTCAACAAAACTGGTTCCGATAATCGTATCATCGCCTGCCAATATCCAGGACAACGGATCGGCGCTGTGGTTAACAAGCGACTGAAAAGAAAGGGAAACTTCTGAAATCGTATAATATGTGCCGACTAAACCGCGACCACCGATATTAAATGATAATGACGTAACTGTTCCACTTGCAATTCTGTCACTGATGTTTGGTCCCAAAGGATTTGGTGGCCCCGGAACACCTATGTCCGATGTGATAGCAAGACCTGTTCCTTGGAGCTTAAGTGTGGCTGATGCATAAGGGTTTGAAGGGTTCTCACCATTTAGCTGTGCTGAAGTTCCATTCGCTACAGCATAATCCCAACCGCTAAAGTTTGGCGAGGGCATGCTCCCGCTGGATTGCCCATATCTTGTTCCTACAGCACCAATTTGAACAATTGCCATTTTCATCTCCTCTTGAAACAGTTGCACAACCAATATGCGCTTTTTGATTGCATCTCAACCCTATACTTAAGAAATACTTAATATATAAAACTGTAACAAAGGGCTGTAACTTTTGTACTTTCAAAACAAACAAAAACGGCTCACACTTACCCGCGTTCATATTCAAATGACTATTGTTACAGGGGGTAACTCACATGAAAAAAACTATTCTCGCCATCGCGCTTTTGCTTTCCGCAGGCACGATTGCTGCCAAGGCTGAGGTCATCGACCTTGCTACCGTCAAATGCTCTGATTTGGGAACTATGTCAGCCGAAGACAGCGGATTCTTCTTCACTTGGATACATGGCTATTTCGGCGGGCAAGCGGGCGACACGACGATGGACATTGGCGCAATGGAAGACGCGGGCAAGGCGATCGGCGAATATTGCGCGGCCAATCCTGATGTGGGCGTACTCGCAGCTGTTAAGCAGCTTTCGGCGCAATAATTGAATTTTCAAACGAAAAAAGCCGGAGCTTTCGCTCCGGCCTTTGTGATTAATTTCACTGCTTTAGAGCGCTACGCTCTAAGCTAAAGTCAACCAACAACTTCTGTGCCGGAGAACCAGTATGCGATTTCCTGGGCTGCGGTTTCAGGGGCATCTGACCCATGGACCGAATTCTCGCCGATTGACAGCGCGTGGACCTTGCGGATGGTTCCGTCGGCGGCGTTGGCCGGGTTCGTTGCGCCCATGATCTCGCGGTTCCTAGCGATGGCGTTTTCGCCTTCGAGGACCTGAACGATTGTCGGGGCTGACGACATGAATTCAGTCAGTTCGCCAAAGAATGGGCGTTCCTTGTGCACGGCATAAAAGCCCTCGGCTTC
>JANPBE010000374.1:0-1985 GCA_031430295.1 Phyllobacterium sp. | reverse complement strand
CGAGGGGGGAGATCGGACTGCGCGACGGCTTTCGCCAATCACAAAACTTTGCATTTGGCAGCGCATTGTGGAAATTGTCGATCTCCCCCCTCGCGGGGGAGATGCCGACAGGCAGAGGGGGGCGCGACGGAGTGCTAAAATCCAACATTTAAACTCCCCTTCAATCCTAACCTCTTTCTCGCCTCATCCGGCGTAGCAATCCTATGCCCCAGCTCCTGAATAATCCGCCTGATTTTCTTCACCTGATCGGCATTGCTCTTGGCCAATTCACCGCGCGAAATTGTAAGGTTATCTTCCAGTCCCACCCGCACATTGCCGCCTAAAATAACGCCCATGGTGCCGAGGGGAAACTGCTTGCCGCCCGCTGCCAGCACGGAGAAATTATAGTCGCCAATGAGGCGGTCGGCGGTGGATTTTAGGTGCATCAGGCTTTCGGGCGAGGCATCAATGCCGCCTAAAACGCCCATGACAAATTGTAAAAATATTGGCCGCTTGATGAGGCCTTTTTTGAGGTAATAGCTCAGCGTTTGTAAGTGGCCGACATCATAGACTTCCAGTTCAAAACGCACGCCATCTTGCTCACCAAGTGATTCTAAAATGCCTTCTATGTCACTGAAAGTATTCTTAAAAATAATATCCTTTGTGGATTCCAGAAAGCCCGGCTCCCACTCATGTTTCCAAGTGGTGTGGCGCTCTTGCATTGGGAAGAGGCCGAAGTTCATGGAGCCCATATTGAGCGAGCACATTTCAGGCTTGGCAGCTTTTGCGGGGGCCAACCGCTGGTCCAACGTCATGCGCGAGGAGCCGCCTGTGGAGATGTTCAGCACGGCATTTGTGCGCGCTTTGATGCGGGGCAGAAAATCCATGAAAAGGGCAGGATCGGCGGAGGGAAATCCGGTTTCCGGATCGCGGGCATGGAGGTGGATAATGGCAGCGCCTGCCTCTGCTGCGGCGACCGCTTCTTCGACAATTTGGTCCGGCGTGATGGGCAAGTATGGGCTCATCGTCGGGGTGTGGATGGAGCCGGTGATGGCGCAGGTGATGATGACGGGATCGGCCATTTCATGCTCCCGAAACGGGTAAGTTGGCTTCGCCCGCAAACGCATCTAGGCTGGATTTCAGCATGTCGATAATCTCACCGATTTGTGCGTCTGTCGTAATCAGTGGCGGGCAGACCATGAAATGATCGCCGAGCCGCCCGCCTCGCGTGCGGCGCGAATAGATGATGAGGCCGCGCTCATAGGCCAAGTCCACGAGGCGCAAATGGGCGTTGAGGGCGACGTGCAGGGGCTCCATTGTGTCGCGGTTTGAGACCAGCTCGAAGGCGAGCAGGAGACCTTTGCCGCGCACATCGCCGATGAAGGGGTAGCGGTGCATCAGCTTTTCAAGTTCGGCTTTTAGCGTTGCGCCTTGGGTTTTGGCGGCGCCAACCAAATCCAGTCGGTCTATTTCGCTTAAGACTGCAAGACCTGCTGCGCAGGCGAGCGGGTTTCCCGCATAGGTGAAACCGTGCATGAAGCCGCCTGCGTCAATCACCGCCTCAGTGATTTCGTTGGAGGCGACCATCGCACCGAGCGGCATGTAGCCTGCGCCAAAACCTTTGGAGAGGGCAATGATATCGGGCCGTAAATTCCAATGTTCAACGCCGAGATATTTGCCTGTGCGGCCAGCGCCGGTCATCACCTCATCGGCGATGAGCAGGATGTTGAATTCATCGCAGATTTCGCGGATGCGCGGGTAATAGCTATCCGGCGCGACCAGTGCGCCTGTTGAAGCGCCGCCGATAGGCTCCATGATGAAGGCCAGCACGGTTTCCGGCCCTTGGCGCAAAATCTCCTCGCGCAGCATATTGGCATAGCGCATGCCTCGCTCTTCATGGGTGAGGGTGTCGCGGTCGAGATAGCAGGTGGGGGCCGGGATTTTAGGCATTTCGATCATCATGGGCGAGTAAGGCGCGCTCATCTGGCTCATGCCGGTGATGGCCA
>JANPBE010000373.1:0-5874 GCA_031430295.1 Phyllobacterium sp. | reverse complement strand
CCACTTCGCCAGATGAAAGGGGTAGTCGTGCATAAACCAGCGGAAACTCTCTTCAGGCGGGCAGACGATGACTTCAAAATCCGGCACAATTCGTAAGTGCGTCTTCATCCTCCTCCTCCTCGAGCAAGACCAGTTGCATACCCATAATATACGAAATTGAAATGCACTCGCAGCGACATTAGTTATAAAGATCGCCGCGTTTATATTTGTTGTTTATACCACCAAATTATTGATATAATTAAATCTGTCAATCTCATTTATCTAAAATAAATTCATTTTTAATCTGTTGCGCTGCACGAAAACATATTGCATTGCACAAAATAGTAAATTTTATGGTGTTTTTTGTCGAAACCCTTGACAAAAAGAGTTAAAATATATTCGTTGTGTTTAACAACAAATAGGAGCGAAAATGCGACGTTTAGGTATCCATTCTTTTGTGTGGACAGGTGGACAAACCCAAGATGGTCTCGAAATGGCGCTTCGCAAAACCGCCGAACATGGCTATCGTACCATTGAATTAGCCTATCTGCGTCCCGAAAAGTTTGATTTGAACCGCTTGGGTAAACTTGCCCAGTCGCTGGATGTCGAAATTGGTGTCACCATGGGCTTGCCGCTCGACAAGGACATATCCAGCGAAGACCCTGTCGCAGTCGCGGCAGGCGAGCTTATGCTTGCCGACGCCGTCAAGGCAGTGCGCGATGTGGGCGGCAACAAGCTCGGCGGCATTCTTTATTCGGCTCACACTAAATATAATCGCCAGCCGACAAAGCGCGGCTGGGACAACAGCGTGGCAGCAATTGCCAAGACTGCGGATATCGCCAAGCAAAACAATGTGGATTTGGTGCTGGAAGTGGTCAATCGTTTTGAGACCAATTTGCTCAACACCACCGCGCAAGGTTTGAAATTTATTGCAGATACCGGCTCAAGCCATGTGAAGTTGCACCTCGATACATTCCACATGAACATTGAGGAAGCCAATCCCGCAGCAGCCATTCGCTTGGCTGGCGATAAGATTGGTTACTTCCATATTGGTGAAAGCAACCGTGGTTTTCTCGGCGATGGCACAATCAATTTCGATCTGATTTTCGATGCGCTTCTCGACATTAACTACAGCCGCGACATTGTTTTCGAGAGTTTTTCGACAACAGTGGTGGACGAAGGTCTGTCGCTCGCCTGCGCCATTTGGCGTGATACGTGGACAGAAAATGACCCGCTCGCCGCACATGCGAAACGTTTTATTGAGTTGAAAATTGATGAGGCAAAGCGCCGTCGCGGCACGAATGCGCGCCCTTGATGGTGTAGTGAGCGGTTTGATAATAGCTTAGTGCAAATCAAATCGCTTTTCGGGGAAAATACGTGAAAGACATCGTCAAAACAGGAAGCTCACCGCGCCGCATCCGGCTGACCAACTTGGTCGCCGCGCTGCAAAGTCTTGCAGAGTCTGGCCGCATGAGCCGCGCCGAGCTGGCTAGAAGACTAAACCTAAACCGCTCGTCTTCCGGCCAAATCCTATCCGAACTTACCGAAAGCCGTCTCGTGCGCGAAGTTGAAGGCATAGTACCCCCCGGCGATGGTTTAACCCGCAGTGCCGGTCGCCCAGGAATCATGCTGGAACTCATTCCAGACGCTGCATTTTTTGTCGGCATCGAAATTGGTGTTGAACATATCTCGGCAGTCATCATTGATCTGACTGGTAAGGCACGGGACCACAGCCGCGTTGCCTTCGACGCCGCCTCTGTTGGCGCGGAAGAATCCGTTAGACGCGCCTTCGATCTTGCCTTTGAGGGCATGGGCGTAGAAGTCATGAAGCAATGCAAAGGCGTTGGCATTTCAGCGCCCATGCACATCCGCCCCGATGGCATGGTTAGCCTTGCACCGCTCATAGGCTGGCGCAACATTCCACTTATTGAAATTGCAGCGGCTGCGCTGCCTTTGCGCGTGCCAATCATGATTGAGAACGACGCCAACGCATTCGCGATTGGCGATAGTTATAAACACAGCCAGTCCGGCATTACCTTGTTTCTGCTCATGGAGACTGGCGTCGGCGGCGGCATTTTGATTGATGGCAAACTCTTTCGCGGCGCCCATGGCCTGTCCGGCGAAATCGGGCACATGCAGGTGCCAGGAAGCGGCGGCATCACCTTGCAGGAATTGGTAGGCCGCGAAGCACTCATCAAGCGCTATCAATCCCAGTCATCAAATCCGGATGCGGACTTGCAAGATTTTCTCAATGCCGTGCGAGACCGTGAACCGACTGCGGTGTTGATTGCCGAAGATTGGGCGCGTCATCTCGGCATCGCGCTCTATCAGGCGAGCCGGCTCATTGATCCCGAGCGCATCGTGTTAGGTGGTTCAGTCGCCGCGCTCTATCCATTCACTGCGGCGCGTGTTGCCCTGCACATGAACATAAAACAGTCAGTTGCTTTTGCTGCCCCACAAATTGTGGTGGATGAAGATGCTGAATTCGGCTCAGCCTTTGGCGCAGCGTGCCTCCTCCATCAACGGTTCATGTCTTTGGATAACGAATTTCTAAGCGGCGAAAAATTTCAATCGCCCCGCCCGTCAACCCGCGCCGAGCCGTCAACTCAATCCGCAGAAAGTTTCAGCTGAATGTCCTTGTCGCCAAACAATGTGGGACCAACCGTCTGCGTCGGTGAAATACTGGTCGAGATTGTCGCGACCACAATTGGAGACGGGTTTTTGAACGCCCAGCCTCTCATCGGCCCCTATCCCAGCGGCGCTCCGGCCATATTCATAGACCAATGTGGACGCTTTGGCGGGCAAGCGGCGATGATAGGCGCAGTCGGCAACGATGACTTTGGCAAGGTAAATGTGGACCGCCTGCGCCGCGATGGCGTGGATGTTTCAGCAATTACTGTTGATCCAAACTTTCCCACAGGCAGCGCCTTCGTGCGTTACCGCAAAGATGGCGCGCGCGATTTCGTTTATAATATTGCCACCTCCGCAGCCTCGCGCTTTGGCTGGAGCGATACGGTCGAAGCACTCGTTGCCCGCGCAGGTCATATCCATGTCATGGGTTCGGCGCTCACCATGCGCAGCGCTTGCGAGGTCATCGACCGTGCCGTGGACATCATCAAGGCCCGTGGCGGCACGCTGTCTGTTGATCCAAACCTGCGCAAGGAATTGCGGCTGGATGCCGATAGCGAGCGTCGCTTCGCCACCCTCGTTGCCCGCGCCGACTTGCTGTTGCCCTCCGGCGAAGAACTCGAACGTGCTGCAGGAATGGATGGCGAAGCCACAGCCGTCCAGCGCCTCTTCGCACTGGGCGTCAAAGAAATAGTCCTCAAACGCGGCGCGGATGGCGCAACCTGCTTTACCAGCAACGGCGAGCGTTATGAGGCAACAGCCTTTAACGTGAGAGAACTGGACCCGACTGGCGCTGGCGATTGCTTTGGCGGGGCCTATGTCACCAGCCGCAGGCTCGGGCTTAGCATCAAAGACGCGCTGATTTACGGCTGCGCCGCTGGCGCGCGCAATGTCACCTTTATGGGCCCGATGGAGGGCGCTGGCACACGCACTGAGCTTGATGACTTTATCGCCATCACCCCGAGGGCAGTCCTATGAGCATTGACCTGCGCACGCTGGCAGAAAACCGCCGCCAAGGCCGGGCACTGGGCGTCACCTCGGTTTGTTCGGCGCACCCGATTGTTCTGTGTGCCGCGTTGCGCTTCGGGCGAGATCATGGCAGCACTGTTCTCATCGAAGCTACCTGTAATCAGGTCAATCATCAGGGCGGTTACACGGGCATGATGCCAGCTGATTTCGCCGCGCTGGTTTACAGCATTGCCACTGAGGAAAACTGCCCGCTGGACCTTGTCCAGCTCGGCGGCGATCACCTTGGCCCCAACCCATGGCGGCATCTTGATGCCGATAAAGCAATGGCTGAAGCGGAGCAAATGGTTGCCGCCTATGTGGCCGCTGGCTTCAGTAAACTTCACCTTGATGCCTCAATGGGCTGCAAGGGTGAACCCGTAGCGCTTGATGATGAGACCACGGCTCACCGTGCGGCACGTCTTGCCGCCGTTGCGGAAGCTACGGCAACTAAACATGGCCTGCCCGCCCCGCTCTATATCATCGGCACGGAAGTGCCACCGCCCGGCGGCGCTGATCACAAGCTCAGGACCATTGAGCCTACATCGCCCGCTGCCGCGCAGACGACTATAAATATTCACCGGAAGATTTTCGCTGATGCCGGACTGTCAGACGCATTCGCCCGCGCCATCGGATTGGTCGTTCAGCCCGGCGTGGAATTTGGCAATCAAAATGTCATTGCCTATGACGCCTCCAAAGCCACTAAATTAAGCCAACTTTTAAACACCGAGCCGCAATTCGTCTTTGAGGCTCACTCGACCGATTATCAGGGCACCGCACCACTTAGTGAGTTGGTGCGCGATGGTTTCCCCATCCTCAAGGTCGGGCCGGAACTAACCTTCGTGTTGCGTGATGCACTGTATGCGCTCGACCTCATCGCCTCGGACCTGCAGCCGGACTATGGCGCGCGCACGCTTTACACTGAGATGGAAGCGCTGATGCAAAGCGAGCCAAGCAATTGGCAAAAGCACTATCACGGCACAGCGCAAGAGCAGCGCTTGCTGCGCCACTACAGCCTGTCAGACCGCATCCGCTATTACTGGAAGCAACCCCAAGCGCTGGCAGCCGTTAGTCGCCTTATGGCCGCGCTTAAGGGGCAACAGGTTCCGCCCGCACTGTTCTGGCAGCACTTGCCGCAGGCTGCCCATTTTGCAGATCAACCGCTTGATGGTGAGGCCGTGCTCATCTGGCGCGTCACCCAAAGTTTAGCCGCTTATAACGCGGCTTGCGCACCCGCGAAACCGTAACAACCATATACAATGAGGAGTAAAACTATGTCTGATCTAAAAGGTAAAATAGCCGCCGTAACTGGCGCTGCATCCGGAATTGGCCTTGCCACCACCGAGGCAATGATTGCCGCTGGCGCAACCGTCGTGCTGGTGGACCGCGATGCAAAAGCGCTGGATGCCGTTTGTGCACGCCTCGGCAAGCAGGCAATCCCGCTGGTGATTGACCTTCTCAACCCCGCCAGCTGCGCCACGCTGCTGGATGGCATACTGGCTAAGGCTGGCCAGCTCGATATTTTCCATGCCAATGCCGGAACTTATATTGGCGGCGATTTGGTCGAGACCAATCTGGAAACCATCGACCGGATGCTCAATCTCAACGTCAACGCCGTGATGAAAAACGTCTATACCGTCATCCCTCATATGATTGCGCGCGGCACGGGCGATATCATCGTCACCAGCTCCGTGGCGGGCCATACGGCCATTCCTTGGGAGCCGGTTTATTCGGCCTCAAAATGGGCCATGACCTGCTTTGTGCAAACCATGCGCCGCCAGCTTTTGAAAAGCGGCATTCGTGTGGGATCGGTGTCGCCCGGCCCGGTCATCAGCGCTTTGCTAGCAGACTGGCCGGCAGATAAACTGCGCAAGGCCAAGGAAGATGGTGCGCTGATTGAGCCAAAGGAAGTGGCAGACGCCATCATCTTCATGCTCACCCGCTCACGCACCGTCACCAGTCGCTGGGAGCAAGCCTTCGGCGCCACGGGGGCAACGTATCTGTACTGCCGCGAGACCGAGCACAACACCGCCCACTTCCACGCCCGCATGTTCGATCCGGGCCATGGCATCGTCGAAGACCCGGCGACCGGTTCGGCGGCGGCGGCTTTTGCTGGCGTTATCGCGCAGTACGACCAGCCCCCCAGTGGCGAGCACCGCTACGGCATCGAACAAGGTTTCGAGATGGGCCGGCCGAGCCGCATCCAGCTCTCGATCGTGATGCACGACGGCCGCCTGCAGACAGCACGCATCGGCGGCCACG
>JANPBE010000372.1:0-9382 GCA_031430295.1 Phyllobacterium sp. | reverse complement strand
GGAGCGCACGAGAACAGCACGAGGATCGCACAGAGACGATGCGCGAACGGTACGGACCCGATGCGCGGCGCGTGTGCCATACAGTCGGAACAGATACGCATGCAATTTGCCCTTAATCACATGTGCGCGCCCAATTTGCGCATCCCGGAATTTTTTGACCTCGCCGTTTCGCTGGGTCTTAATGCCGTTGAAATTCGTAATGACCTTGCCGGCAACGCGATACTTGATGGCACGACGCCCGCGAGCATTAAGGTCGAAGCTGAAAAGCGTGGCATCCGCATTATTTCAATTAACGCGTTGCAGCGTTTCAATGAATGGACGGATGCGCGGGCGGCAGAGGCTGCTGAACTCACAAACTATGCTGCCGCGTGCGGCGCTGAGGCGCTGGTGCTGGTGCCGACCAATGACAATACAGGAAAGGCCGATGGCGTTCGCCAAGCCAATCTGCGGCAGGCACTTTCGGCACTTCGTCCACTATTAAAGGCGGCGGGAATTGTTGGATTTGTTGAGCCGCTTGGCTTTGATGCCTGTTCACTGAGCCGCAAGTCAGAAGCGGTCGATGCCATTGCAACGCTCAATGCCGGAGACACTTTCCGCGTCGTGCACGACACCTTCCATCATCATCTGGCGGGCGAGGACGCAATTTTCCCGGCGACTACCGGCCTCATCCATATTTCTGGCGTAAGCGACCGGAATGTATCTGTCGCCGACATGCGCGACAGCCATCGGGTGCTGGTGGATGCGGCGGACCGGTTGGACAATGTTGGCCAGATCAAGCGGCTGAAGGCGGCTGGTTCCAATGCCATCTTGTCGTTCGAGCCTTTCGCCGCTGAAGTTCACGACTTGGCCGACCCGCAATCGGCGCTGCGCCAGTCAATGATATTCATTCAAGAAGGTTTGAAAATAATTGAAACAATTTGAGACGCAAAACGCGGTTTACCGGTTGACGCGCTCTTAAATAAATGGAATGAATATTCCATTGAAGAACATAAAGGCATTTATATTCCAAAATACCTTTATTCAATTCCCGATTTCGGGGTAAATCCGGCTAATTCAGTGCATCCGGGCACTTTTCTGGGAGGAAGATTATGAAGCGTACTATTTTGGCACTCGCTGCCACCGTATTGATGGGCTCATCCGCATTTGCCGGTAACATTGGCGTGTCGATGGCTAACTCAGACACATTCTTGACCGTTCTGCGCCAAGGCATTGAAGCTGCCGGTACTGCAGCTAACCAGCCAGTTCAAATCGAAATTGCTGACGATGATGTTTCCAAGCAGTTGTCGCAAATTCAAAACTTCATTGCTGCCAAAGTTGATGCGATCATCGTGAACGCGGTTGATACATCAGCAACAGCGCCAATGACCAAGCTTGCCAATGATGCAGGCATTCCAATTGTTTATGTGAACCGTCAGCCTTCAGACGTTGATGCACTTGGGCCAAAGGGCGCATTTGTGGCTTCAAACGAAGTTGACTCCGGCACATTGCAAACCAAAGAAGTCTGCCGTCTTCTCGGCGGTAAGGGCGACATTCTTGTTATGCAGGGCGACCTTGCAAACCAGGCTGCTGTTCAGCGCACCAAGGACATTCACGATGTTATCGCAACACCGGAATGTGCTGGCATGAAAATCCTCGACGAGCAGACAGCTGTTTGGGATCCAATCAAGGCGCAGGATTTGATGACCAACTGGATTGCTGCGGGCCACAAGCCAGCTGCTGTTATTGCCAACAATGACAACATGGCCATTGGCGCTATCAACGCCATGAAGGCTGCCGGTTGGGACATGAAGACTGTTGTTGTTGCCGGTATCGACGCAACGCAGGAAGCATTGGCAACAATGAAGGCAGGCGATTTGGACGCAACAGTCTTCCAAGATGCTGCCGGTCAGGGCAAGGGCGCCGTTGATACAGCTATGAAGCTGGTCAAAGGCGAAAAAGTGGATGCAAAGGTTTACATCCCGTTCCAGCTCGTAACGCCGGAAAACATGGGCGACTTCATGGCTAAGAACTAATCGAATCTTGCTATCGTGCGCCACCCTCCTCGGTGGCGCACGTATGATTTCAAGACTTGAAACGCGGCCTTTTCGGTAGCACTGTCAATTTACAAACTGTTGGGAGGCAGGCATGGTTAGTCCAGCGACGATGAAAATTGTCCGCGAGAGCGGCGCTGTCCCAGCTGCGGAATATATTCTCGAAGTCGAGAATGTGCGCAAAGAATTTCCCGGTGTTGTGGCACTGGATAATGTTGAGTTTCGCCTCAAGCGCGGCACGGTTCATGCCCTGATGGGCGAGAATGGTGCTGGCAAATCCACCCTCATGAAAATTGTTGCGGGCATTTATACGCCCGACTCTGGCTCCTTCAAATTGCGCGGTGTGGACATCCGATTAAATGGCCCGCTAGACGCTCTGGAAAATGGCATTGCTATGATTCATCAGGAATTAAACCTGATGGGGCCGATGACCATTGCCGAGAATATCTGGATTCGCCGCGAGCCGAAGAGCCGTTGGGGCCTAATCGATCACGGCAAAATGCGCGAGCAAACGGCTGCGCTGTTCAAGCGACTGAATATTGATCTTGATCCTGAAATTGAGGTGGGCAGCCTTAGCGTCGCCAACCGCCAGATGGTGGAAATCGCCAAGGCGGTATCGTACGAGTCTGACGTATTGATTATGGATGAGCCGACATCCGCGCTAACTGAGCGCGTAGTGGATCATCTTTTCAAAATCATCCGCGCGCTTAAAAGCGAAGGCAAGGGCATCATCTACATCACGCATAAGATGAATGAACTATTTGAAATTGCTGACGAAGTTTCGATTTTCCGTGATGGCAAATTCATCGCGACCAAACATTCTTCCGAGGTGACGCGCGACGACATCATCCGCATGATGGTGGGCCGCGAAATTACGCAGATGTTCCCGAAAGAAACCGTGCCAATTGGCAATGTGAAACTATCGGTAAAAAACCTCTGCTTAAAGGGCGTTTTTCACGACGTCTCATTTGATGTGCGCGAGGGCGAAATTCTCGGCATTGCCGGGTTGGTTGGCTCGGGCCGTTCTAACATTGCCGAAACGATTTTTGGCGTGACGCCTGCGACCAGCGGCACCATCGAAATTGATGGCAGTCTGGTAAACATGAGTTCGCCTGCAATTGCGATGAAAAACGGTATGGCCTTCTTGACCGAGGACCGCAAAGACACTGGCTGTTTCCTGCTTTTGGATATTCAAGACAATACGCAAATGGCCGTGTTGCAAAACAAATATGTCAAGAATGGCTTTGTGCAGCAGGCGCAGCTTTCCAAAGACTCCGAAGAGATGGCGCAAAAGCTTCGCGTGCGCACGCCAGATATGAGCGAGCCGATTATCAATCTTTCCGGTGGTAACCAGCAAAAAGTTTTGATTGCCCGCTGGCTGTTGACCCAGCCGCGCATTCTGATTTTGGATGAGCCGACACGCGGAATTGATGTGGGCGCGAAAGCGGAAATTCACCGTCTGGTGAGCCAGCTCGCGGGGCAGGGTGTGGCAGTTATTATGATCTCATCTGAAATGCCGGAGGTGCTGGGCATGAGTGATCGTATCATGGTGGTGCACGAAGGCCGCGTGACAGGATTTTTGGATCGCAAGGACGCGGACCAAGTGAAAATTATGGAATTGGCGTCGCACTAATTCAGTGACGGGGAGAGCATTATGACAGACACATCACAAGACGCAGGCAAGTCGCTAACCGGCCTGAAAGCCGTGCGCCGCCTGCCACCAGAGTTCTCGATTCTTGCCGTTTTGTTCGGTATTATCGTGGTTTTTGAGTTGCTCGGTTGGTATTTTATTGGCGAAAGTTTTGTTGCCAATAAGCAGCGGCTCTCGATTATTGTACTGCAAGTGGCGGTTACCGGCATCATCGCCATCGGCGTAACACAGGTGATCATCACGGCGGGCGTGGACTTGTCGTCTGGCTCCATGGTTGGTTTCATTGCCATGATCGCGGCAAGTCTTGCGCAATCATCGACCAATGAGCGCGCCGTGTTTTTGAGCTATGGACTGGTGGATTTGAACCCGATTTGGGCCATTCTGGCCGGGCTTTCGGCGGGATTATTGCTCGGGTTTATCAATGGATGGATTATTGCAAAAACCAAAATTCCGCCCTTTATCGCCACGCTTGGCATGATGGTTTCGGCTCGCGGTCTGGCAAAATGGTACACGCTTGGCCAGCCGGTGGCGCTGCTTAATGACAGTTTTAACTGGTTCGGCCAGAGCTTTCCGGTGCTGGGCTTTCCTGTGCCGCGCCCTGTGATTGTCTTCATCATTGTAGCAATTATTTTCCACGTTGCTTTGACATATACGCGCTACGGCAAGTTTACGTATGCAATTGGGGCCAATCCGCAGGCCGCCCGCGTTTCTGGCATTAACATCGGCAATCATTTGATGAAGGTGTATGCGATTGCCGGCCTCTTGTCGGGTCTGGCGGCGATTATGACTGCGGCACGCGCTCAGTCCGCCCAGCCGGGTCTTGGCGTGGGTTATGAGCTGGATGCTATCGCGGCCACGGTTATCGGCGGAACATCGCTGGCGGGCGGTATTGGCCGTATAACCGGCACGTTTATCGGCACGATTATTCTTGGCGTGGTGATGTCCGGTTTCACATTCCTCAAGGTCGGCGCGTATTATCAGGAAATTGTCAAAGGCATCATTATCGTGGCAGCCGTGGTTATTGACCAGCATCGCCAAAACAAACGTCGCAGCGCCTAACGGCGCGGCGCTCAGGCGGAGACACCACTATTGCCCTTAAGGCTTTAGCCAGTGCATTTCGGTGTACTTGTGCGGATAGTGGATGAACCAACGGCGGCGTGTGGGGCAAGCGGGCAGCGCAAGTTCTGTGCATTGATCATCTCATCATGGTGAAACGCAACAAATATTTTGAGGAGGCTTTTTATGTCACGTAGAAAACCAACCGTCGCTGACGTTCGCGCCAACAAGGGCAAATATCAGTATACAATGATGCGCACAGAAAATTGGGAAGAGTTGGCCGCTGCGCAAGCTGCCGGTATTGATATGGTGTCTGTCCCGCCGGAGATGTTGGTGCAGAAGCACTTCCGTGACGTTGCGCCTTCGCTGTTCGCGGTCCCCGGCAAGCCGCTTTATGAAATGGGCACAGAAGACGATATTCTGCGCTGGGCATTCCAGATGGTGAATGCGGGAGCCGACGCCATCTATTGCGCCGCCTCTTATAAGGTCGTGCGCCGACTGGCAGATGAAGCTGTTCCTGTCATCGGACATGTTGGCTTGATACCTTCGAAGTGCACATGGACCGGTGGATTCAAGGCTGTTGGCAAAACGGCAGAAAGCGCGATGATGGTGTGGGAAATGTGCCAGCGTTACGAAGAGGCTGGCGCATTTGGTGTGGAAATTGAAGTGGTTCCGCCTGAGGTGACGGCCGAAATTTCCAAGCGCACATCGTTGTTTATGATCTCAATGGGCGGTGGCAAGGGCGGCGACGCACAATATTTGTTCGGGTGCGATGTGCTGGGCACCAACACAGGCCACGTGCCGCGCCATGCCAAGCAATATGCTAACCTTTACGCTGAGTTTGAACGTATCCAAGGCATGAGGGTCAATGCTTTCAAGCAGTGGGTGGATGAAGTACAATCTGGCGTGTGGCCCGATGCACCCAATATTGTGGCGGCGCCAAAATCCGAGATGGACAAATTCATAAGTCTTATTGGAACTGAAAAATGACCAGTATAAAATCACCATTTCCGTTGGCAGTTTGCGCCGAAATGATATTCCGCAATTTGCCAGTTACCGAGCGCATCGCCAAAATTGATGCGTTGGGATTTATGGTGGAAATCTGGGATTGGACGCGCCACGACATTAAGGCGCTGGCCAAAACTGGCGCAACATTCTCTTCTATGGTGGGCTATGTTACCGGCACTTTGGCCGATGACGAGGGCGCAGATGAGTTGGTGCGCACGGCTAAACTATCGATCCCTGTTGCCAAAGAATTGGGCATAACGCGGCTGATTTTACATGGCACCGGGCTGAACAACAAAGGCCTTCCAGTAAAGCCCGCCTTCTTCGTGACCGGCGACATGCGGGCCAAAGCCACCGAGACTTTGAAACGAATGGCAGATCTTGGTGCAGCGCACAACGTGATGTTTGTGCTCGAAAACCTGAATGCGCGGGTCGATCACCCCGGTGTGCCATTCGGCACGGCGGAGGACTGCCTGTCGCTGGTCGCCGCAGTCAATCACCCGAACTTGCGTCTTATGCTAGACCTTTATCACGCCCAAATTGACGAGGGGAATCTCATCGATCTCCTCAAGCGCTGCCTGCCATGGATTGGGGAAATTCAAGTTGCGGACGTACCGGGCCGATGCGAACCCGGTTCGGGCGAAATAAATTATCCAAACATCGCCAAAGCGCTATTTGCGATGGGCTATCGCGGGCCGATTGGAATGGAGGCTTTTGCATCGGGTGATGAAGTCGCGGCAATTACGAGCTTCCGCAACGCATTTAGTTTTTGATGTGAAATTGAACGCCAGCCATGAAGGCTAACCTAATGTGAGCAAGGTTATCTTGCGGTATTCTGTTTTAAATCAACGGATTATGCCAAAAAATGGCGGAAGGGGTGGGATTCGAACCCACGGTACGGTTCCCCGCACGCCAGTTTTCAAGACTGGATCCATAAACCACTCGGACACCCTTCCTTCGCCGGTGCTTATGGCGAGAAATCGGCGCTCAATCAAGGCCGAAAGTGCAGTAATTTGCACAAGATTGAATTTGCTCGTTGCTTATCGATAATCCATGTTACGTTTGTGTGCGTACTGGTTCGGATATAGAATTAACGCTGGTTCAAAGGAATAGTTAGTTGATTAATTTGCGCATGAGAGTGGCTGGTCTGTTTGGCGTTGCAGTGATTTGTGGTTTCGCAACCGCACCATCGCTCGCCGCAGACCTCAAGGGGCAAGATATTAAGTCGGCGATCAGCGGGAAACGCGTAGTGCTTTCCAGCGTGGGGTTCGAATTTCCGCTATTTTATAATAACAATGGTCGCGTCACCGGCGACGGCAGCGCTGTCGGGCTTTCGAAGTTTTTTGCGCCCAAGGAAACGGGCAGTTGGTGGGTTGCGGACAATCAACTTTGCCAAAAATTTCCGACTTGGTATAAAGGTCAAACATATTGCTTCACGCTGCAAATGACTGGTCCAAATAAACTAAGCTGGCAGCGGAACGACGGATATACCGGTTCAGCGAAAATTTCCGGATGAAATATGGGAAAAGCGTGCCAAAATGGTGCGCTGCCTTGCTTATGCCGCCGTGTTGCCACATTTTTTTAATCCAACGCTAAAGAATATATGGGATGAGCGAGAGTGAAACTCGTGGCTGGTGATAATTGGCCACGCTCGCGGTATGGGCTGTTGGGGAATAAGCGTCATATGAACAAATCAAAGTGCATCGAAAATGTAACTAGCTCTGGCGTTCGTGCGTTTTGGCTGGTTTGCGCTTCCGCGCTCGCGTTGACTTCTTGTGCGTCCAACGGGCCTAAAGTCACATATGTAAAGCAGAAAAAGTCGTCTGAATATTTTTCTGAGAAGGACTATGGCGTTAAGGCCAGCCCGCGTGTTGTTGATGTTGCAATGTCGGTCACGACCCTAGGCCACGCCAAGCGCCTGCCACGCGGAGGTGGACGCGACCAAGTGGGCAAGCCATACCAAGTGCGTGGTAAGTGGTATTACCCAAAGTTAGATCCAAACCTCAAGCAAACCGGTACGGCGTCATGGTATGGCAACGCGTTTCATGGTCGTTTGACTGCCAATGGCGAAATATACGATATGAATATGCTGTCGGCCGCACATCCGACAATGCCGCTGCCTAGCTATGCCCGCGTGACTAACAAGGCGAACGGCAATTCCGTGATCGTGCGCGTCAACGACCGTGGACCCTATGCACATGGCCGTGCCATTGATTTGTCGCGCAAGGCGGCCGAAATGCTGGCCTATACCGACACGGGGACTGCGCAGGTCAACATTGAATACATCGGCCGGGCACCGGTCAATGGCAACGATGATGCCTATTTGCTGGCGTCTTATCAGCCGGGTAGAGGCGAGCCGCAAATTCCGGGACAATCTGATGTGATGGTTGCCATGAATGTTCCCGCATCAGCGGACAGCCAACTTCCCGGTGTCCAACCTGTGCTAAGCTTGGCCGCAGACGAGGGGTATGTGCCGCCAGTGCGTGTGTCGGCTCAGCAAGAGCCATTCGACCCGTTTTCACCGGATGCTGATATTCAACTGCCACAGAGTGGGCCATTGCTACTTAATCGGCCGCAAGAGTGCTTGGTTGGCGAGCTGTGCGCACCGGGCGGTGGTGATCTAAAGGGTAGTTTGCTCAGTGGTTATGCCAACTCTCGCATTTCGGCTGCCAACAGAGCGGCTCCTGCTTTTGCGGCGCTGGGGCTATCACAATCGTCGATTACGGCTTGGAAGCAGGGCGTGATAACGGAACGCATTCTCATCGGAACCTATAGCAAGGCTGATTTGAAAAAGATCAAATTATCATTGGCTGGGCTAGCGAGTGTTTCAACAGAGACCGGCACGGATGGCAGTATCGAAATTTATGCTGTTGCCAAATCCAACCAGAAAACAGATGACGTTTTGCGTGCGGCTTGGAAGAATGGTTTTGTTGACGCATTTGTAGTGCGCTAAAATACTAATTGCTTCTCATTTGCATAACTCACAGTTGAAGGCCGGCAATTGTTGCCATAATACGATGGCAGATCGGGGAGTGGTCATGTCGCGTGCGGTGTTTTTTTATATCTTGGTTATGGTCCTCACCGTTGGGCAACTCTCCTGCGCAAACGCGCAACTATTTGAAACAAAAGCCAAAACTGCATTTATGATTGACGCGCAAACGGGCACAGTACTGTTTGAAAAGGATGCCGATACACCTATTCCGCCGGCATCGCTTGCGAAATTGATGACAACGGAAATCGTATTTCACGCCATAAAGACCGGCAGCCGCACGATGGGCGATACGTTCAATGTCAGCGAAAATGCCTGGCGCACGGGTGGCGCATCGTCGGGCGGATCAACCATGTTTGCCAAGTTGGGCTCTGTGATACCGCTGCAAGACCTCATACGTGCCGTGATTGTTCAATCGGCTAATGATGCTTGCATTATCATCGCGGAGGGGTTTGCCGGATCGGAAGACAGCTTTGCTACGGTGATGAATGACCGGGCAAAAGAGTTAGGGCTGACCAAATCGGTGTTCAAGAACTCAACCGGATTACCTGCCGCTGGACAGCAAGTGACGATGCGGGAATTGGCGCTGCTGGCCAAGCACATTTGGCAGGAATACCCTGAAAACTATAAGATATTTGCCGAACCTGATTT
>JANPBE010000371.1:0-2028 GCA_031430295.1 Phyllobacterium sp. | reverse complement strand
GCAACCAATGCTACTTTTACAAAATTTTTCATACCCTGTTAACTCCGTTGTTGCCTGTGGCAATCATTTACTTTTGAGCAAAATCTACCGAGAAATTTGGGAACCCTTACGACCCTTATCAGGTTAAATAAGATGGAACCTTGCCCCCTCAGATGGCCTATTAATACGGGTAAGGAGTTGCAGCTGCCTTAATTCAAATGGTTAACAAAGCTTGAAACGGCGCTCTTTGTTACTTAGGTAAATTTCAAGTAAATTTGGTTCATATAAATTGCGTCTAATATGTCGCAGGGTAAACTAGGGCTTACGGAAGAATGAAATCACCCACCAAATCCAATCTTCCACAGAAGCCGTGCCAACACTGCAATAGGCCCATGAATTGGCGAAAATCATGGGCAAAAAACTGGAATGAGGTCAAATACTGCTCAGATCGCTGCTCTACAGAGGCAAAAAGAGCGCGGTCAGCTAAATAATCGTGCCACCAGCAGCGATGACCGCTTCGGGCGTATCCACGTCCAAACTGGCTGCAAGCCCGAGTTCGACATAAATCACGGTGCCACCGAAGCCCTCAATAATGGCCCGCGCGCCCATATCACCTGTTAATTTAGTGACTAACGAAAACACTGATCTGGGCAGAATCACAGGGTTGCCACGCTTGCCGTTATGCGTTGCACGCACGATAGCAGCGCCGCCTGCCCTCAAAAATGCATCGTTTAACTTGTTAATGTCTGATGATGCAACCGCAGGCATATCTGCCAAATGAATAAGCACACCGTCACACGAAGATGGCACAGCGCCAATGCCCAGCCGCAGCGACGTTGACAGGCCTTCTGCATAATCCGGATTTATAACTGTCACGGCATCAGTGCCCGCCAGCAATGCCTTCATACCATCGGCATCATGGCCCAGCACAACAATAGGCGGACGGGACAGGCCTGACGACAGCATAGTGACCGCACGAACGAGCAACGGAACGCCATCGAACAGCGCACGCAGCTTATGTGGCCCGCCCATGCGGCTGGAACTTCCAGCGCCCAGCACAAGCCCGCAAACTTGCAGCGCGTGGCGCGGCGTAGAAATTTCGCGAGGTCGTGGCCGCGTTTCAATTTCCATCAACAGCCCACCGACACCCATGTGAGAAAAATCTTGGGCACTGATTTCAATGCCCGCGATAACGCGCTGCAACACCCAATCAAAGCCATTCTCCTTCGGACTTCGCGCGCAGCCCGGAGCACCAATCACCGGCACCTCGCCATGCCTGCCCAGCACCAACAGATTGCCCGGGTCCACTGGCATACCCACTTGGATGACAGTGCCGCCACTAAAGCGAATGCCTTGAGGGATAACATCCTGCGCATCTACCACAGCGGAAGCGCCAAAGACGATGATGAGGTCTAAGTCTTGCGAGGCCATTGCCTTTATTGCATCAGCCACCGAGGCATCATCATGGGAAACGCGCAACTCAGAAACAATCAACGCACCCGTGGGCAGCAAACGAGCTTGCAAAACCCGCTTTGTCTTGTCGTTGATCTCTGGCTTCAAACTTGGCAGCGTCGTCGATATCAAACCCACACGCTTTGCCACCCATGGCGCAACGCGCAAAACCGATTTCGACTCAGTTTCAATGAGTTGCTCAACTTGCTTGATTCTAATTGTCGGCACAGCAAATGGAATAATTTTCACCGTTGCCACCATCTGCCCGCGCGACACGGGCGCAAATGCGGTCAGCGTGGCTATGGTAATTGAGGGATCAACGGCGTTAATGGCGTCAATACTGGCCTTATCGACTACAAATAATCCATCCACTTCCGCATATATATTGACGCGTCCCGTCGCAGCTATACCAAGCCGGACACTGTCATTGGCAATGAGTGCAGCCAGCCGCGCCGCGGCATCATCTTCACTGACATCGCCCTCCGCGACCCGCGCCACTATCACTTCCGTAATGCCAGCAGCCTTGATACGGGCGATCTCATCTGCGCCCAGCAGCGTGCCCTTCTTGAACTTCTCGCCGCCTGCGGTGAGAGAGTG
>JANPBE010000370.1:0-6099 GCA_031430295.1 Phyllobacterium sp. | reverse complement strand
TTTCCATCTGGCCGGGATTTGTTTCTAAAAGCAGGCCTTCTGAAATCCAAATCGGCAGGAAGTTTTGGCTAGGTACGGCAATATCAAAACCGGATGAACCTTGGCGCACTTTGGCCAGCGCCGTGTCATTGCTGTCATAGTCAGTGACCGTGACTTTGACATTATATTTGGCTTCAAATTTCTTGATCATATCGGGGCTGGTATAATTGCCCCAATTGTAGATGTTGAGTTCGCCATCGGCCATGGCAATGCCGGTGGAGGCGAGCAGCGCCGTGGTGAGCGTTATCAAAGCTGTTTTCAGTTTCATGATAGTTCCTCTCTAGTTACGTTTATTGGTGACGAAGAAAAACACGGTGACAATGCCAATAGATATGAGCAGCAGCACAGTCGAAATAGCATTCATCTCAGGCGAGATGTGACGGCGAATTTGCCCCAACATATAGGTCGGCAAAGTTTCCTGACCGGCGGATTTGACGAAGTTGGTGATGACAACATCATCCAGCGAAATGACAAACGCAAGCATCATGCCTGCCAAAATGCCGGGCCACAGCAGCGGCAGCGTGACATAGCGAAATGCCTTGAACGGCGTGGCATAAAGGTCCGCCGCCGCGCGCTCAAGCGTCAAATCCATGTTCTCCAAGCGCGCGCGGATGGGCAAGTAAGCGAACGGAATGCAGAAAGCCGTGTGGGCAACCACCAGATAGCCAAGACCTGCATAGCCAGTCCAAGCCTTGATGCGGGCAAAGAAAATCAGGAGCGCAACGGCAGTCACGATTTCAGGCACCATGAGAGGAATGTTTATGAACGCATATTTGAATGTCAAACCGCGATAATTTTCCGTGCGGGTCGTCGCCAGCGCGGCCATGGTTGCCGCGATGGTGGCGAAGATTGCAGCAATGCTGGCGATTTTTAACGACCGTATCGTCGCCTCAATAACATCGCTGTTAGTAAGCGCAGACTGAAACCAGCGCAGCGAAAGCCCGCGCCAATCGCTGAGCGACTCGCCCTCGTTAAATGCGAACACCACGAGCATAATAATCGGCAAGTACAGCGCGACAAAGCAAGCAATCGCAATGACCGTAAAGCCAGTTTGATGGCGGACATTAAACTGCTTACCCATGTCCGGCCCCCGTCTTCGACGCGTTGCGAACATAGGCCAGCAGCGCGACCATAACGATAAGCATAAGCGCAATTGAGAGCGCAGCACCAAGCGGCCAATTGCGCCCTTGGCCGAACTGCAAATCAATCAAATTGCCCAGCATCATATTCTTGCCGCCGCCTAAAATGCTAGGCGTCACATAGGCCCCAAGCGAGGGAATAAACACCAGAATGGAACCGGCAATCATGCCCGGCTTGACCATGGGAATGATAATCTTGCGCAGCACCTTGCTGGGCGTCGCATAAAGATCGTAGCCCGCTTCCACCAGCCGGAAATCCAGCTTTTCCATGCTGGCATAAAGCGGCAGCACCATGAGCGGCAGATAGACATAGATCATGCCGGCCAAAATCGCCCAGTCAGTGAACAGAATTTGGATGGGCGACGAGATGAGCCCCGTCTTCATCAGTACACTGTTGATGAGGCCCTCATTGCGGATAATTTCCAGCATCGCAAACGTGCGAATGAGCAGGTTAGTCCAAAACGGAATGGTGATGAGAAACAGCCATAATTCGCGGGTCTTCTCTGATCGCGTGGCAATGAAATACGCAGTCGGGAAGCCGACCAGCAAAGTCAAAACCGTGGTGATGAGTGACAGCCTGATGGAGCGCAGAAAGATCGACAAATGTGCAGTGGCAACAGACACTGTATCATCAAAAATATCGCGCTCGAAGAATACGCTGAACCAACCTTCGAGTGAGGGCTGCCACGTAACATCGCCAAATGAACCGGGCTTCAGAAACGAATAGACCAATACGATCAGCATCGGACCGACTGCGGCCAACAAGATAATGACGAGTGCAGGCGCGGAAAGCAGCCAGCGATTTCGCAACTCGCGCTGCTGTTCCGCCTTGATGAGTGCTGCGCCCTCGCTCATCGTCTAATTCCTCAACACGCGGGCAGCGTTTTCGGCAATGGTGATTGCCACATGGTCGCCAATAGCAACGCCTAAGCTCTGGTGCGGCTTGTTTTGCGCCCTCACCATAAATCCTTCTCCGCTTTTCAGCGTGACATGGAAATGCGTATCCGTGCCGAAATAGACGATGTTGGAAAGTGTGCCAGTAAGCCCCGCAGCTTTTATATCAGCTTTGACAAGCTGCGCATGTTCGGGCCGCAGCACGATGGTGACTTCGCCGGACGGGTTTAACCCTGCGGGCATCGCAGCCGTAATGCTGCACCCTGCCGCCAAATCCACTTGGGCGATTTCACCCTTAATGCTGGCAATTTTGCCTTTGAGAAAATTGGTCTCGCCAATGAAATCCGCCACAAAACGATCCGTTGGCGCATCATAAATATCGCGGGGCGAACCCACCTGCAAAATCTTGCCTGATGACATAACTGCGATGCGGTCAGACATCGTCAGCGCTTCTTCTTGGTCGTGGGTCACGAAAATAAAAGTAATCCCCGTCTCAGCTTGCAGGCGCTTCAACTCAATTTGCATGTCTTTGCGCAGCTTATAATCCAGCGCGGAAAGTGGCTCATCAAGCAGCAAAACCTTCGGCTGCGGCGCGAGTGCGCGGGCCAGCGCCACACGCTGTTGCTGGCCGCCGGAAATTTGGCTGGTCTTGCGGCCCGCCAATGCTTCCATCTTCACGAGTTTCAGCATGGTGGCCACACGGGCATCAATCTCGGCCTTCGGCTTGCCAAGCATGAGAAGCCCGAAGCCAATGTTTTCCGCTACCGTCATGTGAGGGAACAGCGCGTAGCTCTGGAACACAGTGTTGATAGGCCGCTTGAACGGAGGCATCAGCGCAATATTATCGCCGTAAAGCAAAATATCGCCAGAGGTCGGAAACTCAAACCCCGCGATAAGGCGCAGCAACGTGGTTTTGCCACAACCGGAAGGTCCAAGTAGGGTGAAAAATTCATTTTGCCGTATGGTCACGCTGGTGTTGTCAACAGCGGCAAAGGCCTGATCGCCTGTCCCGAAAATTTTTGACACGTTACGAATGTCTATCGCGCCGCTATTGGTCTCGCTAAGGCCTGCCAATTGCCAAATACTCCCATGAGGCGGCCTGTTTTTCTTAAACGAAACAGGTCCGGCTAATGCAAAGTCACCATGCCATTTACCGCTTGGCAACCCCTATTTTCGACAAAGGCTTGTGTTTTTTATCATTTGGAAAAAGTAACCCGCCCGCCACAAATAGTGGTTGCGATGCGAAGGTTATGAAACTGAAAGGGATTAGTCGCTTCAATATTACCGTCTAAAATCACAATATCGGCGACAAATCCCTGTTTGATCTGCCCTTTTTGATGCTCCTGAAACTCGGTATATGCACCCTCAACACAATAGGCTTCGAGCGTTTCATGGAGCGAGAACGATTGGTCCGGATCGGTTTCAGTCCATTTTTTGCGCGTAACCGCCGCCTGAATGCCGCGAATGATGCTGATATCCGACACCGGCCAATCAGACGCAAACGCAATATGCGCACCTGCGTCCTTCAGCGTCCGCCACGCATAGGAATAGCGCCAACGCGCAGCGCCGATGTTGGATATTGTAGGCTCCAGCGGAAAATCCATCGCGCCCGGCGGGTGTGGTGGCTGCATGGACGCGACAACGCCAAGCGTTTTGAAGCGCGAAATATCATCAGGATGTATGACCTCGATGTGCTCAATGCGGTGGCGGCTATCGCGCACGCCATTGGTCTTTTGCGCCGCTTCATAGCCATCTAAAACCGCCCGCACCGCGCCATCGCCAATGGCATGAACCGCGATTTGTAGGCCCCGCGCATCCGCCGCAATCGCCACCTTTTCAAACTCGTCCGGCTCGAACAAGCCCGTGCCAACAGTGTCCAGCTTGTTGGCATAGGGCTCGATCATCACCGCTGTGTAGCTATCCAGCACGCCATCATAAAACACTTTCACCATGCCACATGAGATGAAATCGCTGTTGTAGCGCGCCGTCATTTCAACGGCCTTATCCAGCGCCTCCAGAGGCATATATTTTTTGTAGTGAAATGGAATTTTTACGCGGCATGGCAAAAATCCATCAGCCTTTTCTATGGCTTCCAGCAATTGCAACTGGTATAAATTGCCATCCATATTATGCACCGAAGTGATGCCATGCGCGGCACAATAGTTGAGGCCAATGCGCATGACGTCCAAATCAATTTTGAAAGTCGCATCATCCGGAAATGGCTCTGGCTCACCGCCGGTGGATAGACCCAACCGGTAGCGATCAAACCCGCCAGCAGTCTGCACGGGGCCAAAGGCCTCCATTTCCAACAGCACGCCTGTGGCGAGACCATCCTCACCCATCACAATTTCATTGCCAACATTCAGCTCGCGGCCATGCAGAATGCCCCCCATTTCCAACGCCTTGGTATTGGCCCACGAGGTATGATGATCCGGTGCGGAAATGAGAATGGCTTGGTCTTTGAGAATTGCATCCAGCTTGTGGCGATCCAAGCTCTCGTCAGGTCCAAGAATGGCGTAGTCCGCCCCCTGCGCGAATACAACCGGTTGATTGGGCCTGCCCGCGGCATAGGCGCGAATGGCCTCGCTTAGTGCCTCAAGCGCATGCACCCCGCCAAGCTGCAAATGGTCCAGCTCAGCTGCGCCGGTGAAAATGTGCATGTGGTTTTCAGAAAAGCCGGGCAGAACTGTGTTGCCCTTGGCGTCTATCAGCGTCGTCGAGGCTCTGCGCATCGCAGACAGCGCCTCATCCGTGCCGACTGCCAATATCTTACCATCTTTAAGCGCCACCGATTGGGCGCGCGCTTGTTCGGCATTAAGGGTGATGATGGTGGCGTTGAAAATGAGAGTGTCGGCGTAGGTCATTGTTTGCCTCAGGGTGAGAAATGCGCCACCAATGAATGTGCGTTGCCCGGATAAGTCAATCGCACATGCGTCACTGGCTGGTCACTCGTCCATGTGCGGCGTTCAATGGTCAGGCAAGGCGCACCAATGGCGATGTGCAGCGCGGCGGCCACCGCTTCGCTTGCACCAGTCGCGCCAATCGTGTGCGTAGCTTTGCTCCACGGCACATGACCGATTAGCCAAGCGCTTGGTGCAATCGCGGCAAAGTCCACGCTTTCCGCTTCTGGCACGGCCGCAATGCTGATGAGACGCTCTTCAAGGCAAAAGGGCAGTCCGCCCGCGCTATGCAATGCGCTGAGTTCGATGAGCGTAGTGCCGCTCGGCACATCAAGCAACGACTTATCCGCTACTTTCACTTTGCGCTTCTTGTGAGTGAGAAGCCTGTAATTATAAGTCAGGCCCAGCGCCTCCACCTCGGTGCCAATATCGTGGATTTCCAGCACTGCCGCTTGGCTCTTCTGCCGCGCCACAAAGCTACCCGAGCGCTTGCGCCGCTCTATGAGCCCTTGCGCCGCCAACTGCGACAACGCCTTGCTCACCGTCATGCGTGAGCAGGAGTATTGGATGGTCAACTCATGCTCGTAAGGAATACGGAACCCTGGCTGCCATTCGCCGGATGTGATCTTATCGCTGATCTCGGTGAGGATGCGCTGGTGTAGCGATTGGGTTTCGGGTTCCTCAAGCATAGCGATCATGAGTTCAGCTTTTTCATGGTCACCTTGTAGCGCACCGTCGCTTCATCGCGCAAATGATGTCGTCCGTTCGTCACTAGCTTTTTGCCCCCCACCCACACACAATCCACACAGCGCTGGCCGGAAAATATCCAAGCGTCCAAAACATAATCGCCCGTCATCTCAAACAGCGCGGATTGGTTTTTATCCAGCGAAACGAAGTCCGCCTGACCTCCAACAGCGATGCCGCCAGCACTTTGTCCCAGCGCTTGATGCCCACCTTTCAGCGCCGCATCATACAGAGCGCGACCTGTGGAGCCATTCGTCTGCGCCAACACATTGCGTGATTTGAAACCCAAACGCTGCGAATATTCCAGCTGACGCAACTCATCAGCAAGGCCAATTTGCACGTTAGAATCCGACCCCACACCGAACGCGCCACCTTGATTTAAG
>JANPBE010000369.1:0-5232 GCA_031430295.1 Phyllobacterium sp. | reverse complement strand
CGCTTTTGTTTACGGCACTATTTGTGGCTCTAAGTGTCTTGAGTGCTGCCACTTACGAGTTTCCCTACACCGCTCTAGACGAACACGCACATGCGTCCTTTGCGACGTTTGTTGCCACGCATTTTGCCTTGCTGCCGGATTTTGACGCCATCAAGATTATTGATTTCAAAACACATCTTCGCACAAACATTCCGAATTACATCAACCACACACCAATCGGCTATTTTGTCCTGAACGCGCTGAACGGGCTGTTGGGCATATCAGCGTCAAGTGCTCCCAACTCGTCCGTAAGGTTTGCCAGCCTCGTACTATTTTCAAGCGGCTACTTGGTGATCGCGTTGACACTATTCCGGCAATCGGCGTTGCCGTTAATTGCGCGCGTAGTCTTGGCACTGGTGCCGCTTCTGCTTCAATTGCCGCTTTTCGCCGGATTTTTTTCCAATGACTCGCAAGCATTTCTCGGCGGTTCTGTCGCCGTTGCTGGCTCGATAATATTGCTAAGTGAGGATGGTGATAACGCTGGTCTTGGACTTGCCATCGCGCTCTTTGGCTTGCTATTCGCAGTCTCCGCAAAGTTAACGGCCGCGCTTCTGGTTGGAATTTTTGTCGCCTGTGTGCTGGTAATGTTTGCATTCCAACGCCGTGGATTTTGGCAGACTTGCCTCAAGCCTTTGCCACTACTTTTCATCGCCACCATTGCCGTGGCCTCAGTCCCATATTTGCTATTTACCATCAAATATGGCTCGCCCGCGCCCAACACGCCGGGCCAAATATTGCTGCTGCAAGGCGGCGATCCAAGCCGCATTCTGCCTCTGCCGCAATATCTTTGGGAGAGTCTGCTTGGTGCAATTAGCAATGCAGGCACGGGCTTGGGCATGGTTTCAGCCTATTCGATATTTTTCGCGATTACTATTTTAGCGACACTGTTTCACTTCTACCAACTGGTCACGGGTCGGAGCAGAGCAGACCCTATCGCGGCAGTTGCTGTCGCAGCTGGTGTCGCAACAGCGCTAATGATGATCATTCAGCTCGCTTTTTCTCATGATCGACACGTAACCTACGGCTGGCAAGTGGAGCTTTACCCGCGCTATTATTTCCCGCTAATGGGAGCGTATTTGCTGGCCCTCGGTGGGTTTTTCAATGCACTGCTACCTCAACGCAATTCTGCTCTCTAATACTGCGCATCCGGTAGTCCACAAAAGGCATCAACCGGGCTGACGCCATCAAACGGCTCATTGCCGCAAAGCTTCCGGACCACCGCATCTTGCGCATCATTCAAGATAGACCAAGCGTTAATATAGGTAGGCACACGCGGCGCATCGAAGAGATAGTATGGGTGCCCGAACGAAATCATCACCGTTGGAATTTCGTGCCAAAACCGCGTCATTGCCTGATGGAAGCCACCATGCTCGCGCTTCCAATCTATGAAAATGCGTGATTTTATAAGCGAAGATTCTACCGCAAACGTATAGAGCAATAGGTCGGTATTTTCGGCTGTGGGCATATTCTCTGCATCGTAGACCCGCACTTCAAAGCCGCGTTTGACCAGCGCATCCGTAAGCACTTTCAACTTTTGAACAGGCATAAACGGCAGCATCGGCGATGTGCCATGGTCAATCAGCACCACGCGCTTATGCTTAGTCGGGTTAAGCGGCAGCGTGTGGCGCACGTCCTTCACCAAACAAATCGACTTTGAGGTTGTCTCCCTCGAAAGCGCGAGATTTTCCGGTTTACGCAAATTGTCCCGCACGATACCAAGCGGCGGCATACGCTCATCAATAGATTTGGTGTGCAGCCCAAGCGCAGCCTTGAGTCCCAGTGTGCGAGTAATGGCAGCCTCAAGGCGCTCAGCACTGATACGGCCATCCTGACAGGCGGCAACAACCGCTGCGCAGTCACGCTGAAAATCATCACTGAACAGGAAAACATCGCAGCCGTTGCGAATGATATCAACGGCGTTGGATTGGGTATCTGCCCACGAACCAAGGCCAGCCATCGGCGTTGCATCAGAAATAATCAACCCATTGAAGCCGAGATATCCTCTAAGCAGGCCTTCGTTGAGCGTATGGGACACAGAGGCCGGACGATAACGCTCGACACTCTCCGGAACGCCCGCCCGCTCCATCCACGCCGGGAAGGCAATGTGGGCGGACATAACACTCATGACACCGGCGTCAATCATCGCGCGGTAAATCCGCCCGAACGAGGCTTCCCATTCATCCACCGAGAGCGGGTTGATGGTTGTCACCAAATGCTGGTCGCGTTGATCCAGACCCTCACCCGGCCAGTGCTTGGCTGTGGCGGCAAATCCGTTGGCTTGCAGTACCTCAACATGAGCAACGGCTTGGCTAACAATAGTATCCACATCCGAACCATAAGAGCGCGTGCCAACAACAGCACTCTGGAAACTCTTGTTGATATCAACTACCGGCGTGAACGACCAGTTATAGCCAAAGCCCTTGCTCTCTGACACCATCACTTCCAGCGAACGGCGCGAGAGGTCCAAATCATTTGCGGCGGCAAGGCCAAGTTGGTTTTGCATATCCGTGAAAGTGGAAGGGGCCATCCCGCCGCCTTCCAAATCTCCGGTGATAAATGGCGGAATGGCGGAATTCTCAAGCACACGCCGCGTAGCGTTCCATGAAGCCTCAACATCATTGCCCATAAAGCGGTGAACCCCGCCCAGCCGCTCCGCCACAATCCCGTCAATCATGGCCGGATCATCGCCCATCGATATCTGCACAAAAAGCTGGCGCACAGTGTCTTCGAGTGAAAGCGAAGCACGGGTTTTTTCCACCCAAGCAATCGCAGCATCATCAAGGTTGAATGGCTTGAGGCGAAGGGAGTCCAGTACAGACATGAGTAAACTTTCAAAGCGTGAAAACGGGGAAAAATGGTAGAACCGGCTGACTGTCGGCCAACCGGTTCACATTTTCAAGTGCTTACTTCACTAGACTTTCTTATTGTCCGCGCCCGCGTACCATTACGATAATTGTCTCCCACGCGATAGAAAGGTCAGTCCGAAGCCATGACCAGAAACTATCAATCCGCGCTGCATAAGCATGGTCCCAACCCACCTTGTTACGCACATCTTCGACAGTTTCATCATAGCCTTGGCGGACTTGGGCAAGACCGGTGATGCCGGGGAGAATACCAAACGTACGCTCGATATAGAGCGGAATATTGCCTTCAAGTTTGGCAAAAAACTGTGGCCGTTCCGGGCGAGGACCGATCATTGCCATTTCGCCGCGCAGCACATTGATCGCCTGCGGTAACTCGTCCAACCGTGTTTTGCGCATAAAATTGCCAATGCGCGTGATGCGGGGGTCCTTCTTCGTCGCCCAGGATGCACCCTTGGCCTCCGCGTCGGTGCGCATAGTGCGAAATTTTATCAGGTAGAACAAATCAGTACGGTTTGAGAGTTGCTTACCCACGCGCAATTGCCGGTAAAATATCGGCCCTCTGCTATCGAGTTTGATGGCGATGGCAATCGGTATAAGCAAGAGCGCGAACACCGCATATAGTATCAGCCCAAGGACGACATCACTAATCCGCTTGGCAATCCGCACGGTCGCAGACCCATATAGCTCTCGTGATCTATCCGCCCCAGACGCACGCACCCATTTGCTTGAATACCGGCCCAGCGCATAGCTTATGATTCCCAATGCTGAAGCCGCATGGCCTGAGACCAAAGTCGCCAACTGTACAAATGGCGTCTGCCGTCTCTCGGCGGGCATCAGCAGGGTGACAAAGGCACAAAGATAAAGCGCTAACTGCACAGCGAGCGTGGCTGTGTAGAATGCCGAGTCGCCTGCTAAATACATATTGCTGATGTAAGCGCCAGCCATCAAAGGTGGCATGTTTGCTCGTAGGGCTTTGCCGGAGATGAAGCAATAAGCAAGGCGTGGCCGAAGCGGATTTGACAGCGCACATAATCTCAACATTTGCTGAAAGTTGCCCGCGCCAATTCTAATCCGGCGGCTGAATTCCTGACCCGGTGCCGTCCTCTCTGTTTCCGAAACCAGCACGGCGCTGTCGAGAATAATCTGCCTGCCACCCGACGCCATGCGCATCGGCAATACAAAATCATCGTTTATGGTATCCGGCTCCAACGGAGTAAACAGTGAGCGGCGAAATGCATAGAGCGCGCCAGAAAGGCCAAGCGCGCTATCAACACTTGCCTCAGCCAGCCGCAACCGGTTCTGAAAACGCCAGTAACGTTTTTCGCCGTCCGATCCATTTTTTTCGCAATCATAGATACCGCCAACTGCGGCAATATTTTCGCTGGCAAAGTGGCGCACTAGCTTGGCAATGGCATCAGCCGCAAATGCCGCTGAGGCATCTGTGAGCATAACGATATCGCTTGTGGTTCCAGCAATTGCGTTGTTGAGCACGGCAATCTTGCCACGGTTTTCAGTGTGTTCGATTATCTTAATTTGATGTCCGCCACTGAGGCTCTTGATTACCGAACGAGCAACTATTTCGGTGCCATCTGTGCAACCATCGCAGTGAATTTCAATCATAAGCAATGACGCGGGATAGTCTATCGAAGCGAGATTCTGGATTTTTGCCGCAATCACTTCTGCCTCCTGATAGGCAGGAATTATTACCGTTACAGACGGCAAAAACGCTGTAGCTTGCGGCTGAACATTCCGTGGTTTCACCAAAGAAAGTGATAACGGATAGGTCACATGATGATGGACAATGGCAGCACTAGTCAGCCAAAAAAACGCAGAAAGCATGGACTATATCCTCGTAAGTTCCGCGTAGGCGCGGACGGTGTTTTCAAATGAAAAGTTCGCGACTATGAAATCACGTGGTGATTTTGCAGCGGGAAACTCCAGCGCGTGCACGAGTGCGCTGGCTAGGAATGCTGTATTGCCCGCCTGCACCAAGTCGCCAGTGTCCGGACATACCGCCTCGCGAACACCGCCGACATCGAAGCCGACGACGGGCACGCCACAAGCCTGCGCCTCAAGCGCGGCGAGCGGCATTCCTTCAAATCGCGATGGTAGGCAAAATACATCAAAAGCCGGATAGACTTTTTGCATTTGGCTTGAAAGCCCGGCGAAAACCACGCGGTTCTGAATACCTAGTCTCGCTGCTTGCAGCTTAAGGGCATCTGCCTGAGAGCCGGTTCCGAATATGACAACCAGCACATCGTCTGGTAGCTCAGGAACCGCCTCCAAGAGCAGATCAAAACCTTTGACTAATTTTAATCAATTGTTTACC
>JANPBE010000368.1:0-1346 GCA_031430295.1 Phyllobacterium sp. | reverse complement strand
AGCGGCTAAGAAAATTGATATGATAGGATATGAGCGGCTCAGAATCTACTTTCTCAGTCGCCGACAGTTAAACCACCCAGGCCGTCCCTTCACTTCTGGCACTACTTATAAAGACATTCTCCGTCTGTATGAATGCGACATTCATTTGAGAGAGGTTTGCTTTTCTGCCGTCGGCCAATTCGAATTGCTGTTGCGCAATTCAATCTCAGAGGTGCTGAGCCAAGCCTACGGCAGTCATCCATATTACGATATAAGGGCATTTGGAGACTCGGCTAAAAATCTTCAGGCACTCCAAATATTTATCAGTATCCACGAAAAGTCGAAGGATCAACGAGCCAAACACTACAAACAAAACTACAGCCAACCATTGCTTCCGCCCATCTGGACAATGAAGGAATTTCTTACTTTCGGTGCCGCTTCGCGAATCTACCAATGCCTTGATGGCGCGCTAAAAACTTCAATTGCTGCACAATTTGGAATACCAAAAGATGAGTTGTTCACAAATTGGCTGGAATGTTTGGTGGATCTTAGAAATATATGTGCGCATCATGGGCGCCTATTTAACCTCAGCTTCCCGAAACAGCCATCCGTGCTTAAACGTGCGCAAATACCAATTGCTCGCAACAACAAACTGAGGGCAATTCTGGAGTGCCTCGACTATCTACTCAATCAGCGCGGAGTGGCACAAAATACCGTAGCAAAAATCGGAAAAATTATACAACAATATCCCGAAGTTAGACCGAACGAAGTTGGATACTAAATTCAGTCAGATGCCCAAGGAGGCCAACGCTATGAGAAAACAAACGGACAGGCCCGCAAAGGGCGTTGCGCTCACGCCAAACCGCATTCCCTGGCCGCCCTTAATTTACGCCGGTGCAATTCTCCTTGGTGCGCTGTCCAAATTTGTAGTTCCAACGCCGTGGATAGATAGCCCCGGCTCTGACTTCCTGTTTGCTATCGGCCTATTGATAATAGCCGCTGGGCTAATGCTGGATATTCGCGCCATGCAGACGCTTCATGCGGCGAAAACCACCATTCTTCCCATCAAGGGAGCAGATCATTTGGTGACAGGCGGGCCCTACAAAATCTCACGCAATCCAATTTATCTAGGCAACACGCTGCTAACCTTTGGCGCAGGCCTAGTGTTCGGCATCATCTGGTTTTTGCCACTGGCATTCATCGCAGCATTGTTGACCTCCAAGCTCGCAATAGAGCGTGAAGAAGCGCATCTTTCCGCAAAATTCGGCAAGAATTGGCGCGATTATGCCAGTAAAGTCGGGCGCTGGTTCTAAGTATTTACGCCTAATTCCGCCAGCCGCTCGATGCACATTTCGTCCACTGCATCT
>JANPBE010000367.1:0-3962 GCA_031430295.1 Phyllobacterium sp. | reverse complement strand
GGGATGCGCATTGCTTGGGTGGCGAGCGAAGTTGAGGACGGGTTTGACCGCGCGACTTCCGAGGCGATCAACTCATTTGGCGATGGACGGGTTTTCATCGAAAAGTTTGTGGTGGAGCCGCGCCATATTGAAATTCAGATTTTGGCGGATGCCCACGGCAACACGATTTATCTGGGCGAGCGGGAATGCTCCATTCAGCGGCGCAACCAAAAAGTGGCCGAAGAAGCGCCATCGCCATTTTTGGATGCGGCGACGCGCAAGGCTATGGGCGAACAGTCTGTGGCGCTGGCAAAGGCTGTGGATTATCAAAGTGCAGGAACGGTTGAATTCATCGTTGATAAGGATCGGAATTTTTACTTCCTTGAAATGAACACGCGGCTTCAGGTCGAGCATCCGGTGACGGAGCTGATTACTGGCGTTGATATTGTGGAACAGATGATCCGCATTGCGGCTGGCGAGCATTTGGCCATCCAGCAGGCGGATGTGAAGTTGAATGGCTGGGCAGTGGAAAGCCGGATTTATGCCGAAGACCCCTATCGCAATTTTCTGCCTTCGACGGGCCGCCTCACGCGCTACCGTCCGCCGCAAGAAGGCACAGCAAATGGCGTGACCATTCGCAATGATACAGGCGTTTATGAGGGCGCGGAGATTTCAATTTTCTACGACCCGATGATTGCCAAGCTCTGCACCCATGCGCCGACAAGGGCAGGGGCTGTGGAGGCAATGAGCGAGGCGTTGGACCAGTTTGTGGTGGATGGCATCGGGCACAATATCCCGTTCCTATCTGCCCTGATGCGCCATCCGCGCTGGCGCTCGGGTGAATTTTCTACTGCCTTTATCGCTGAAGAGTATCCGGACGGGTTTCATGAAACCGCGCCGGATGAAGACCAACTGCGCAATCTGGCGGCGGTGGCATTTGCCGTTGAGATGCTGCGCAAAGACAGGCTTGATCGGTTCAATGATCGCGTGAAGCCGCATTCGGGTGTGATAAAAACTGACTGGGTCGTGAGGGTTGGCGATGCGCGTATTCCTATCCAAGTGGTGTCCGGCACAGTCGGCATTCCGCTGAGTTTGGACGTGATTATTGATGACGGTGAGATTATCAAAATTGCCTCTAAGTGGACACCTGGCGAGCCGGTGTGGAGTGGCACGGTTGGCGGTTTGCAAGTCTATGCCCAAGTGCGGCCAGTGCTGAACGGTGTGAATATCGCGTGGCAAGGTTTGAGCGTTTCCGCCAAAGTAATGACCCCGCGCATCGCCGCCTTGGACGCCAAAATGCTGGTTAAACTGCCGCCGGATACATCCAATGTGCTGCTGTGCCCGATGCCGGGCGTGGTGGTTTCGATTGCTGTTCATGAGGGACAGGAAGTGAAGGCGGGCGAGACGCTGGCAATTGTTGAGGCTATGAAAATGGAGAATGTTTTGCGCGCGGAGAAGGATTTGGTGGTGGGGAAGATCAATGTGAGTCAGGGCGAGAATTTGGCCGTGGATGCAGTGATTATGGAGTTTGTGGTTTAAGTGTTTTGAGTTTGTGTCGGCAGCATTGCACACCGTCGCGCCCCCCTCTGTCCTGTCGGACATCTCCCCCACGAGGGGGGAGATCACGCTCACAGCCGTTTGCTGACAAACTCAAAAATTGAAGACTATCGATCTCCCCCCTCGCGGGGGAGATGCCGACAGGCAGAGGGGGGCGCCTCGCGCGGAAGTTTGATGTTCTGCACCCCCAACATTAAACATAATTAACTGGTAATATTGTAGCTCGTCATTACATCGGCGCAACCTTAACTAGCGCGAGACATACTCATGACCGATCATACCCATATCGATGACCACGATGGTGGACTTGCCCAAGACTTTCCGCTTCTCACGCGGCGCAAGTTGATGGTGGGGTTTGGTCTGGCGGGTGTTGGCGTGTTGCTCACTGGCTGCGGATTTGGCGGGCAGGCGGAGGCTAACACGACAGCTACTGCTACTGACGGTTCAGTTTGTGTGAAAGACCCTGTTGAGACCAGCGGGCCGTTTCCGGCTGATGGGACGAATTCTAAGAGCGGGCAGACCGTGAATGCGCTGACCGCAAGCGGTGTGGTGCGCAGCGATATCCGTTCCTGCTTTGGCGATCTTTCTGGCACGGCGGATGGTGTGCAGCTTGAACTTGAAATTGGGCTGGTTGACGTGAATGCGGCCTGTGCGCCGCTGGCGGGCCATGCGATTTACATTTGGCACGCGGACCCGAACGGGCATTATTCGCTGTATGATTTGCCGGAGCAAAACTATCTGCGCGGTGTGGGCGTTACCGATGATAAGGGTGTTGTGAAGTTCACTTCAGTGCTTCCAGGATGTTATGACGGGCGCTGGCCGCACATACATTTTGAGGTTTTCAAAAATTTGGAATCGGCTGTGAGTGGCGACAAGAGCGTGTTGATTTCGCAGTTTGCGATACCGCAGGAAACGGCCAGCGCAATATATGCGGCCGATGCGCGTTATGCTGGAAGCACGGCCAATCTTGACACTGTTAGCATCGCGAAAGACATGGTGTTTGGTGATAACACGCCGGAGCAAATTGCCGCGCAGACGCTTAAAATTGCGGGCGACGCGGCAACTGGATTGCAAGCCAAAGGCACGATTGCGGTATGATATCTTTTTGCATTGACGCAGCATCGGATTTGCCAAACGACTAAAATTTTCTCTGATTGTGCCCAGTTGTAAACGGTTCCGAAATGTCGGTGTGTTAGCGCTGACCCATGGAAACAATTTCAGACGGCCAACTTCCTCGAATATTTGCCGATATCGGGCTTGCGATTATCAATTTGCTGTTGATTTGGCTGTTGATGGTCGCGCCAGTGGGGCGTCGTCGCGTGACGCTATCCTCGTTCATCGAAGCGACGCCGGAGCATATTTGGTCTGCGCTTTATCCGCTTGGTGCGAACGCCACATGGGATGGCAATATTGTTGTTGCCCGCGAGGTCGGGCCTGATTTGGTGGAGACAGAGATTTCTTATGACGGGCGCGATGGCAAGCCCATTCGCCGGACCATGCACTTGGAATCGGTGGTTGAAAATCGCTCATTCACGTCGACCATTGTGGAAGATACTTCGCTTGACCAAAGCTTTTGGTCCAGCCACTCGGAGACAGTCACTATTGAACCTGTAGAGGGTGGTTCCAAGGTGACGATAAGCGAGGTTGATAAGTATCGCGGCTTTGCTTTTTTGATGTTTCGCTATTTCAAGAACCGTCGCGGGTTAGCGGCGCTAAAACAATGGGCTAAGTCGGGCAGTTACAAGTCCGTCGGTATATTTGAGCGTCCACCAATGCAAATTGCTATGGCGGTTATTTCGGCGCTTATCATGTGGCCATTTTTTGGGCTAACCAAGACAGGCCTCACACTTTCAATTGTTCTGACACTGGTAGTGGCCCTACACGAAGCGGGGCATATGTTTGCGTTTCGCATGATGGGGCATAAATCAGCCAGAATGATTTTCATTCCGCTTTTGGGCGGTATCGCGCTGGGCGGCAGGCCTTATGACCGGAATTTTGAGGTTGGGTTTTCGGCGCTTATGGGCGCGGGCATGTCGGTGTTTCCTGTCGTCATGGCATTTGCTTTGTATCAGCCGCTGGAAAGCCATGGCTGGCACAGTACGGCGACCGTGTTGGCTGTGTTCGGCTCAATCGGTGCGATTTTCAATTTGGCAAACTTGGTGCCGGTGTGGAAGTTTGACGGCGGGCAGGTGATACGGCAGGTGTTTGACAATCAGGCGGCGCAGGGGCTCGCCTCGTTTACGCTGCTTGGCGGCTTGATGCTTGTGGGCTGGGTCGGTGGCTTTTCGCTGAAGGCAATCATTATTGCTGGTGTCATATTCTCGCTGATGTCAGTGATGACGACCGGCAACGGCTTCAAGCCGCGCTATGAGCTGACGCCGATGAACAATAATGAGCGCATGTTGCTGTTGGCCGGTCTTGTCGCG
>JANPBE010000366.1:0-3362 GCA_031430295.1 Phyllobacterium sp. | reverse complement strand
CTCATCAAGAATGAGAATTTTGGGTGAACCATAAAAGGCCCGCGCCAAACCAATGCGCTGACGCTGTCCGCCGGAGGGCGTCATGCCGCCTGGGCCAAGAAGCGCGCCGTACCCCCCCGGAAAGCCCAAAATCATCTCGTGAACTTGAGCCTTCTTGGCCGCCATAACAATGTCCTCATCCTTGGCATCCGGAGAGAAGCGCGAGATATTTTGAGCGATAGTGCCAGGCATCATATCGGCATCTTGCGGCAGATAACCGATGTGCTTGCCAAGACGATCTCGATCCCATTGGCGAATATCGGCGCGGTCGATACGAACGCTTCCTTGCGTTGGGTCAATAGCGCCGCACAGCAACCGCGCCAGCGTGGATTTACCCGCCCCGCTCGGGCCAACCAAAGCAACCGATTCGCCAGCTGGAAGACCAAAACTAATGCGCTTGATGAGCATTTCATTAGTTTTGCGCAGAGATGGCGGAGAATAAATCAAATTTTCAGCGATGATTTCGCCCTTTGGTTCTGGAAGATCAGTCTTCGGCAATTGCAGTGCTTCGGTGGTTGTCAGTGCAATATTCAGCCGGTCCCACGCCAGTTTTGAATCCCAAATTTGGCGCCAGCCACCAACAAGTTGGTCAATCGGCTGCAAGGCGCGTCCTGAAATCATTGAGGTCGCAAAAATCATGCCTGCTGTAGTTTTACCATCGATAACCAGCCATGCGCCAAGACCCATAATAGCAATCTGCAAAAGCTGCCGGATGCTGCGCGACAGTCCGCCGTAGAAAGCATTCACTGAGGAGTTTTCATCCAGTGCAATGAGGGCATTTGATTGGGCAACGCCCCACACGCCGATGGTATTTCTGACCATGCCCATGGACCGGATGGTTTCAGCATTGCGCGTGAAAGACTGCGCCGCCGACATCGCCTTCATGGAGCCCTCGGCAGCCTTCTTGGCAGAATCGACAACAGCGCGCTGGTTTATCCATGCGATGACGGACACCAATACCACACCGAATATCGTTAATAAGAACAGATAGGGGTGGATAAATAACAGCAAGACAAGGAATATCGGCACGAAAGGTAGATCAAATAGCCCCTGCAGAATCCGCGAACCAACAAAACCGCGAACGGTAGCTAAATCACGAAGCGGCTGCGTGTCACCCAATTCAGCATTGGGTCCAAGCGATGACGCCAGCAGCGCACGAGCGCCAAGCTCAGTTTCGAACCGGGCAGCGAGCCGCGTTGCATAGATCTGACGAAAAGAGTCCAAAAGCCCCCAAACGATAACCGCGCCCAAGGCGATGACCGACAAAAATATAAGTGTGGTCAAACTCGCGGCGGGTAGTACGCGGTCATAGACCTGCAACATGTAAATCGGCTGCGTCAGCAGCAAAAGATTGATAGCAAAGGACAGGAACCCGAGTTCCAACATTCCCCGTGTGATGAATTTTCTAAGTGCGGTTTTTTTCA
The DNA here is from genome assembly GCA_031430295.1 of Phyllobacterium sp. GTDB lineage: Bacteria > Pseudomonadota > Alphaproteobacteria > Rhizobiales > Rhizobiaceae > JANMEX01. The sequence goes on along the minus strand of JANPBE010000366.1, from coordinate 1,899 downwards.
TGAAATAAGACTTTGATTAAAATTTGTTACGTTAAATTTGTGGAAGACGCCCACTTACAGAATAATATGTATCACGGTCCACCACTTTAATGCGAGTGTCAATTCAATTTAGCGGGAAGTTACCCAGCCAACCAGCCGGCGAGATGCCTCTTCAATATCGTCAAGTCGGCGGTTAAAGCATATCCGCAAGAATCCGTCCGCTCCCGCGCCAAACGCTGTGCCCGGCGCAAGACCTACATTGGCACGGTCCACCATCGAAAGCGCGGCGGCCATTGTATCCTTCACGCCGTCTATGGCGAAAAAAAGGTAGAAAGCGCCTTGCGGTGGCACGAGGCGGACCCGGCCAGTTTGCAGCAAATCGTGGCACAGAATATCGCGGGCTTTACGGGCGCGATCCACCTGCATGGTGATAAACTCATCACCCCCATCCAACGCCGCAACCGCACCCTTTTGCATGAACTGCGCGACACCGGATGTGGAATATTGAATGAGATTTTCAAACACTGGCGCAAGGCTAGGGTGAATCGTAAGCCAGCCGACGCGCCAGCCGGTCATGGCCCAATTTTTAGAAAAGCTATTAACAAAAATCACTTTGTCATCCGGCTCCATAACATCAAAGAAAGATGCTGCCCGACCTAAACCATAATGAAATAGTGAGTAAATTTCGTCGGCGATGATCCAAAGATTGTGTTTGCGGGCGAAGTCCAATATTTTCGCCAGCGTCTCGCGATCTGCTGTCCAACCCGTTGGATTGGATGGAGAATTGATAAATAAAACTTTGGTGCGGCCTGTGCGACAAGCCTCTAGTTTGGTCAAATCCAGCGACCAGCCATTGCCGCCGAAATCCAGCACAACAGGCACGGCTTTGGCTCCGGCAATCTCAGCGGCGGCGGCGAAGTTTGGCCAAGCGGGAGATAAGTACATGACCTCATCGCCGTGACCGGCAGTTGCCTGAATGGCAAGCTGAATGGACTGCATACCGGAGCCGGTTACCATAAACTCGTCAAAGGTGAACTCGCGCCCGAAATGGCGGGAATGATAGCGCGCTAGTGCCTCGCGCAGTTCCGGAACTCCGCGCTGCCATGTGTAGAATGTTTCGCCGTTAGCTAGGGCTGTCTGTCCTGCTTCACGAATAAAATCAGGACTGGGCAAATCCCCTTCACCTGCCCACAGTGGGATCATGCCCTCCTTGCGACGCCCATGGTTCATAACCGCGACAATGCCGCTTTCCGGCGCGTTTCTGGCCTCAGGACGCAGGCTATTGATAAGAGATGACAATTTTGGCTCCGCATTGCTTTTCACGATTGTGGCGGGTGCTTTTCACGCTGGCAACAAAAAACCCCGATCTTGCGACCGGGGTTCGTTGAATTCTTATAGGCAAACCTATCAAAAATAGTGATGTGATTACTTCTTGCCGCCCTTGGCGAGCAAATCGCGAATTTCGCCAAGCAATACTTCCTGTGGTGCAGGCGCAGCAGGAGCGGCGGCAGGCTCTGCCTTTTTCATGTTGTTGATGGACTTGATGACCATAAACAGAACGAATGCGATAATGATGAAATTGATCAACAAAGTGATGAAATTGCCATAAGCAAGCGTTGGGCCTGCCTCCTGGGCCGCCTTCAGTGTGGCTGCAACAGGTGCGTCGGTTAACTGCACAAACTTGTTTGAGAAGTCTGCACCACCAGTGATCTTGGCAATGATTGGCATCAATATGTCATTGACGACTGAGTTCACCAAACCACCAAACGCGCCGCCTATGATAACACCGACCGCGAGGTCAACCATATTGCCTTTCATGGCAAATTCTTTGAATTCTTTTAACATTGTGTGTCTCTCCGAATTGCTGCCACATCCCCGCGGCAGACCCCAAAATCCGCTGATTTTGGGGAAAACCCGTCA
>JANPBE010000365.1:0-15235 GCA_031430295.1 Phyllobacterium sp. | reverse complement strand
AAGACTACGCCGACTTTGAATAATTGCCAGTCACGTTTTTGAAAGTGCTAGATTGACTTCGTCACGCCAACCGCAATCACCGGACCTGTTGCGCTGCCAGTTGGCGAGCCACCGATTGGTTCCACCGATACCGCGAACGCATCGCCTGCGTTGATACGTGCGACAAACTCCGGCTTCACTTTTAGAACCACTTCGTCTTTATCGGGTATCACGCCCATCGATTGCGGCTTGCCGCCGTCATCGACCAGCCATAGTTCGTAATCGCGGTCTGCGCCCTTGTCCGACTTGACTTTGGAGATACGGATTTCATCAGAACCGGGCTGATAAAGCGCCACGAACTTCACTTCATTGGTATCCGGTGCCTGCATCGGCGCAATGATTTGCGCGGCCGCTACGACTACCGGCTCTATTGGAATGAAAAACTCAGGCACGATAGCAATAGCGGCTAGCGCCAGCGCACCAACAGTCAGGCCGCGCCAGAAGGCGAGGCTTTGCCAAAGCCCCGAAGTTTGCTTTACGTCACTGCTAAACAGGCGGGCATCCAGTGCTTTCTTAACAACCAACGGCGGCACAACGGATACGTAGTCATCGTTGAGCGGCTCAAGACGAGCTTCCCACGCCGAGACCAGCCGCGCGAAGCTGCGCTCATTGCCCATACGTTTGGTCACGGCATCACGCTCTGCATATGGCAAAACGCCCAGCACATATTCAGCGGCGAGGAGGTCATCGCCGCCGTCTGGCAGTATCCCTTCATCTTGTCCGCTCATTGATCCAAACACTCTCTTAATTTCAAAAGGCTGCGGCGCAGCCATGTTCGCATTGTGTTAAGCGGCACGTTAAACCGCGCCGCCAGTTCTTCGTAAGAGCTGCCCTCAACATAGGCCGCCCGCACAGCAACCGCCTTATCGGCATCAAGCTGTTTCATGCAATTATCAATCCGCCGGCTTTCGCCAGAGTTAACGGCGCTTTTCTCCGGATCAGGACCGGTGTCGGCAATGTCAAACGCATCCTCAATCGGCACTGTCGGCTTGCGCCGCGCACGAATGCAGTCAATCGAATGATTGCGCGCAATGGCGCACAGCCAGCCAAAGGCTGAAGCGTCGCTTTGGGCAAAGCGGTCCGCCCTGCCCCAGATTTTGACAAATACTTCTTGCAACGCATCTTCCGCTTCGCTCCGTTCATTGAGTAAACGAAGGCAGACGCCAAATAGTTTCGGGGAAGCTTGCGCGTACAGACGATCGAACGCCGCGCGGTCCTTCAGCGCGATACGACTGAGAAGTTGGGCGATGTCATCCGCCATGAGGCGAACCTAATGCAAGGCTATAATTCATAGACACCACTTTGCCGTTAATCGAACGAAAATCAAGTGTGCAAGTCAATCAAGTGTGCCGGATGGCGCCACCATTTTCTTCCTCTGACAATTCCGTGAGATAGTCCACATTGTGGGCAATAACCTGCTCGCCATCCAGCAAGACCACGCCATAGCCCGGCGCTTCGCGTGTGCCCAGCGCCGTGTCATTGGTATCCAAATCAAATGGCAGTTGATCGCATGTGCTTTTGAATACGGTTGCCATGATGCCTTTCCAGCCAACACTGAAGAAACGATGAATATGGCCCATGCCGAGGAAGCGCACGTTGCGGCCCGCAATTGCCGCTTCAAAACGCGGCGCATCCAGCAGGCGTATTTGGTCCATGCCCGAAAATCGCGATACGAGCGGATGATGGTGCATAAACAGCGCGATTTTCTTATCGCCCGCTGTGTCCATCGTGTCGGTCAGGTAGGTGAGCCGTTTCGTGCAGAGCTGGCCAGCGCCATGGCGCGTATCTGGCAGACGCGGTTCGTTGACTGAATCCAGCCCGATGACGCGCCAGTCCCCGAAATCTTCCTGCCATTGCACGAAGCCATTGGCATCCTTATCCGCATCGGGAAAAATTTCTTGAAAATTCACACGGCTATCGTGATTGCCGATAAGCAGTTTGTACGAGAGTTTCAGCTTCGCGATTTCGGCTTTAAAAATCTCATAGGCTTTGATTTGGCCGTGGTGGGTGAGATCACCCGTGAAAATCACCAAGTCAGCGTCGCCTTGCGTGCGGTTGATATGGGCAATCGCTTGGCGCAGCCGCTCCAGCGGGTTGATGCCAATGATATTGCCTTCATTGTGCAGGATATGGATGTCAGTGAGGATGACGAGTTTGGTGAACTTGGACATAAAAGGCTCATGTGAATTTTATAGGCAATCGTGCCATGAATGATGAGCGATTGTCATGTCAATTTTATCACTATGACGTAGAGCCAGCACTGATGAATCGGCCTGCCAATTTTCATAATTTACGTCACAAAAAAACGCTTACACTTTTGCCAAACTTGTTTTAGAGCGAATTTGCTTTAAGAATTCAGGATTGCTTCAATGACCTCAGTACCAACACCCCAAGAAGGCGAATTGCAGGCGCGGCTTTTGTCTGAGGCGCTGCCTTATATGCAGCGTTATGAGGATAAGACCATTGTCGTGAAATATGGCGGCCATGCAATGGGCGATATTTCGCTGGGGCGGGCTTTTGCGCGTGACATTGCGCTTTTGAAGCAATCCGGGATTGACCCTATAGTGGTGCATGGCGGCGGGCCGCAGATTGGCGCTATGCTGGCCAAGATGGGCATTGAATCCAAGTTTGAGGGTGGTCTTCGTGTGACCGACCAGAAGACGGTTGAGATTGTCGAGATGGTGCTGGCTGGTTCCATAAACAAAGAAATCGTGGCGCTGATTAATGCCGAGGGCGAATGGGCGATTGGTCTTTGCGGCAAAGACGGCAACATGGTTTTTGCCGAGAAAGCGCGGAAAACCATTAAAGATCCGGACTCAAATATTGAGCGGGTGCTGGATCTTGGCTTTGTGGGCGAGCCAGTGGAAGTGGACCGCAAGCTGCTCGATCTTTTGGCGCATTCCGAAATGATTCCGGTGATTGCGCCTGTTGCACCGGGGCGCGATGGTCATACTTATAACGTCAATGCTGATACATTCGCGGGCGCTATTGCGGGTGCTGTAAAGGCTGCGCGACTGCTATTCCTCACCGACGTGCCGGGCGTCTTGGACAAGGATAAGAACCTGATCAAGGAACTTTCAGTTTCTGAAGCGCGTAAGCTAATTGCTGACGGTACGATTTCCGGTGGTATGATTCCGAAAGTCGAGACTTGTATCGATGCGTTGCAGCGCGGCGTTGAAGGCGTGGTTATTTTGAATGGCAAGACACCGCATGTTGTACTGCTGGAATTGTTGACAGAGCATGGCGCTGGGACGTTGATTGTGCCGTAGGGCGCGGCTTACCTAAACAACACTAGCACCACTATCCCGGCTGCCACTAGCGAGCAGCCCATGACTTCGAGCCGGTTGATCTTCTCTCGGAAGAAAACCACGGTCGTGATGAAGGTGAAGATAAGCTCCACTTGCGCCAGTGCCTTTACGATGGCTGCGTTTTGCAGGGTCATGGCCATGAACCAGCCGAACGAGGCGGATGCGCCCGCGATGCCTACGATAAGTGATGGCCGCCACGCTTTGCGGATAAGTGCAAATTGTTCTGGCTCACGCAACATCATCCAGCACAGCATCGTAACGGTTTGAATAGTGATTGCGAAGATCAGCGTCACCGCGCCTTGCATAATGAAATTCGGACCAGCCAATGCAAGCGATGCGGCACGATAGGATACAGCCGAGAGGCCAAATCCCGCGCCGGAGATGAGGCCAAGCACGGCAATGGGCTGGCCGAGCGATGTGATAAGCGCGGATGGTGTGAACTTATCGCGTGCGACAGAGATGAGCATCACGCCCGTCATGCTGATCGCTATGGCGGCGATGGCGGAACCACCGATGGTTTCGCCAAGGAATATCAGGCCAAAGAGGGCGGCCAGTACGGGTTCCGTACGTGAATAGGCGGTGCCTACCGCAAAATTGCGGAATGAAAACAGATGGATAAGTGTAAAGGTAGCGCCAATTTGGCTCAGCGCGCCGACAAGCACCCATATCAAAAACTGCGCGCTTAGATCGGGCAAAGTGTAGCCGACATAATAATGCAGCGTGGCCACCAAGATGTAGACAAATGGCAGACCAAACCCGAAGCGCACAAACGTTGCGCCTGTGGTTCCCATGCGGCCTTTGAGATATTTTTGTAGCGATGAGCGAATATTCTGCAAGAACGCAGCCGCGATGGTGATGGGAATCCAGAGTGGCAAAATAATTCCTGACGGGAAAAAGACGAGGCAATTAGAAACTGACCCAACGCGAGTTTTAGATCAGCTTCTTAAGCTTTCAGCACTTTGCCCAAATGATCGCCCAAGCGCAACGAAAATGCGACAATTGAGGTAGTGGGGTTACACTGACCCGATGTCGTAAATATAGACGACCCCCCGACATAGAGGTTATCCATGCCATGCACCTTGCAGTTTGCATCCACCACGGACTTAGCCGGATCCGTACCCATGCGCGTGCCGCCCATGTGATGATATCCGACCTGCTCGCCCTTATTGGGATAATCCTGACCGTTGATAACCCAATCCTCTATGCGCACGCGACCGAGGTTTTTTTCTGCCAGCATTTCGCCAAACAGCTTCATGGATTCCAACAGTGTGCGGTGTTCTAACTCGCCCTTTTTCCAATGCAAATTGATGCGCGGCACGCCCGCCTCGTCGCGATCTGTGGCTGAAAGTTCAATGTAATTTGTGGGCGATGGAGCCTGCTCCCAGCCAATAACAAGCTGGGCAGCGCAGCGCAAATGCTGGCCAAGGCCAGTGGCGATCCATTCGGCGGTTGCCGGGGCTAGACACGCTAGCTCTGCCACCGTGCCCTTGAAACCCGGATAGGGTTGCTCAACAAGCCGAATGCCAAAGTTCAATATCTTACGCTCGTTCATGGCCTCAATCGTGGGCGAGAAAAATGCCTCACCAGTCGCATCATGTTCAAAGAAATTATGATCGAACAATATTGCATCGCCGCCCTCAAACTGCGGATGCTCCATCCAATAGCGGCCAAGTGCATCGGCATGGGGAACCACGCCATTGTTGGACTGGGCATTGGACCAGAGCAGCAGGCGCGAGTTTTCCAGCCCCCCTGTGCAAGCCACATAAGTGCGGGCTTTAAAGTCTCCTGCGCTGCTGCCGTTTGACCAAAGCTTTGCGCCAGTGATGGTTTTACCATCGCCTTGCAGTTCAGTCACGTATGTGTTCAGCACCAGCGCGATATCTTCGCTTTTTTCAAATTCTGGATGAAACTTTTGGCCAAAGCGAATTGCGGGGCTTTTTATGAGTTGCACCCAGCGAATTTTATCAGATTCCGGACGGTCGGGCACGAAGGGCACCAGCTCTAGGATTTCGTGTACTTTGTCCAGATAGGGCTCAATATCGGAGCGCTTAATAGGCCAGCCACTATCGGGCACATGGGCTTTGGGTTCAAAGTCAATCGCATCAAGCACGCGGCACCAGCCTGCCCAATGGTTAGACGAGCCTCCGAAAAAGCGTAGTCGTGCCACCTCCAGATCAAAATAAAAATCACCGGTGGTTTTGCCTTTGTAGAATTCTTGGCTTGCATCGGAAAACTCCAAGCCGCCGGCTTCGAATATAACTGACTTCAGCCCGGCCGCGCTCAACTCGCGGGCAATGGTAACGCCCGCCGGACCAGCGCCAGTTATGCAAACATCAGCGACGTAGCCGGAGGTACGGTATTCATCAATGCTGTTATAAATCATGCCACTTCACTCGCCTTGAGTACCCAGCCGTTGACGATGACAAAATCATCGGTGGTGGCAGGATTTTGCGCGGATTTGGGGAAAAGCGCCAAACCGATTACAAGCAGTGACGCGGAACTTACAAAGTCCCTCCGTGTGAGTGGGTAGCTTTTTTGCATCGTTTTCGCCTCATCAGTAAGCATTTGATAAAACACAAAACGGTTGCGTTTTGATGAATTTCAGGTTTGCGACAATGTCGCAGGGGAAACAAATTTTTGGGTATCTTGGGTTCTTCGCGACAAGATTTCATGGCATAAGCTTCACATGACCAAATCAAACTCTCTCACCCGCGCCGATTTCGACCATGTGAACACGTGGGTCTTCGACCTCGACAACACGCTTTATCCACATCATTCCAATTTGTTTTCGCAAATTGACGTAAAAATGACGAGCTATGTTTCGCAGCTTTTGAAGTTACCGCATGACGAGGCCCGCGCATTGCAAAAGAAGTTTTACCTTGAGCACGGCACCACGCTGAAGGGTCTGATGATCCACCACAAAATTGATTCTGATGATTTTTTGGAGCAAGTGCACGATATTGATTACTCATGGCTGAACCCTGATCCGATACTTGGCGAAGCTATTCGTGCCCTGCCCGGACAGAAGTTTATCTTCACCAATGGCAATCGAAAACACGCGGAGCGGGCCGCCGCGCAGCTTGGCATTTTGGATCATTTTGAAGATGTGTTTGACATTGTGGCAGCAGATTTGGTGCCCAAGCCCGCGAGGGAGACCTACGACAAATTTATCTCCAAGCACGGAGTCAACGGCAATCAAGCGGCGATGTTTGAAGATTTAGCGCGCAATCTTGTTGAAGCAAAAGCGCTTGGCATGAAGACAGTGCTGATTTTGCCGCATAATTTCGAAGCCAGCTTTGTCGAGGCATGGGAGCATGAAGGCCAAGACGGCGACCATATTGATCACAAGACGGACGATTTGGCCGGATTTTTGACGAGCCTGATGCTTAAGGCTTGAAACAAAAACACCGGCCAAAAGCCGGTGTTTGTAGACCACTAAGTGTTACATTTGGTTAGAAGACGCCGCCCACCATCGCAACACCCGCAAGTGCAGCCAGACCGCCGCCGAGGCGCGCGGCAAGCGCACCGTATTTACCAGCAAGTTTCGCAACTATGAAGCACGCAGCGATGCCTGCGGCATGAAGCGTGGCAGTGGCAGACATAAAGCCTGCCGCGTAGGTCAAGCCGGATGCATCAGCCGGCATTTCCGCGCCATGGGCAAAGCCATGGAAGACGGCGAATGCCCCAACCAATGCCATCGCCGCCGAGACTGAAAGATTTGTGCCGAAGGCTGCGGCCGCGCCAATGCCAACAATCGAAAGACCAATGCCCAGTTCAACGAACGGCAGGTTACCCCCGGTCATACCAAGTGCACCGCCAACTGCCATCATGCTGACGAATGATGCAGGAACCAGCCAGAGCGCACGACCGCCGATAACGTAAGCAAGGAAGCCTACAGCAACCATCGCCATTACGTGGTCAGCGCCAGTGATCGGGTGCATGAAACCTTGCGCTACGCCATGCACATGCGCCATGCCATTTCCGGTATGGGCGAAAGCAGCGGTCGGGGTTACTAAGGCTGCAAAAATTGCCAGATATTTCTTCATATTTTTCTCCGGAGCCCACCGCCCCATTATGCGCCTTAAGCGCGTTTGCATCGTTTAACGGCCGGTCTCCTGGCTTTGAACTCTTCGCGGCCCGCCTTCCCGGAGTACCAGTGGCTAGATTAGGCAGCGCATCGTTCATTACAGTCGCGGGGGCGGCACCGGCATTTCACCGGATTCCCGTTTCACTTCAAAGATAAAGCACCGTTGGTTTGGTATTACATCCAGTTCATTTGAATTCAAATGAAAAGAAAGCGGCGTTTAGATTCCGCCGCAAGTTATTTTGAAAACGCACATTGTATCGGGTAGTCGCTAATTCGGATTGGCGAAAGCAACAGGCATTTCGACGTCAACTTTGCCCGATTCCTCAAATTCCAACGTCACTTTAACAGCGTCAGCGACCTTAAACGGAGCTTTGACCTGCTTAAACATCAAATGCAGGCCACCGGGAGATAATTCGACTTTCCCGCCCGCAGGGATTTCCAAACCGTCAGTGATTTGGCGCATTTGCATTACGTCTTGATCCATCGACATTTGATGGATCTCAACAACAGCCGCATTTGGCGAAGTTACTGCAATCAGCCGGTCTGGCGCACCGCCGGTATTTTCAATTGTCAGGTAGCCGCCGCCGGTTGGTTGTCCGGGCAACATGGCGCGGGCCCACGGGGCGGAGATTATGAGATCGCCGCTTTTAGCGCTGCTTTCTGCGGCAATCCCTTGTGCCAATGTGAACGTCGCTATTACGAATGCTAATAGCCCGCGAACCACGAAGTCGCGCCATAAAACGACAAATAGAGAGATGTTCAGGGGAGTTTTCATGCATTTTTATATGACTATGGCGGCATAAATTCCATTCGACCTAATGTCACAGTATGCGATTGTTTTTATCCTTTGACCCACTAACTGACATTGTGCAACAATGCACAGTGTACAGATGAACTATGTGGTGCAATGATGAGCCAGCGTGCTTTTTACTCAATCAATGATGACGTTCTTTCCCGCTTCAATGCGATGGTTCCTGCCCGCAAACGCAGCCAAACTATGCAAAAACTGATGGCGCAGCATGTGGCAAGTTTTGAGGCGAAAATTGCGCATGCCGCGGCACTCATTGAAAATGACTCGGATTTTGCTGCTATTACCGATGTATCAGGTGACGCTGATAATTGGGCTTTCGACACGTTGGCCGCGCTTGAAAGCAACGGCTTGAAATCAAATGAATAGGGGCGACATTTTCTGGGTGACAATTCCAGGACGAACCCCCGAGGGCCGCGAGATTGCGAAAACCCGCCCCTGTGTGGTGATTTCTATTCCAGCATTAAATGCCGCACGCAGCACTGTTGTTATGCTACCGCTTACCAGCAATGGCAAATTCGCACCACCAATTGCCATTTCTGTCCCGTCTGCGGGACAAGACAGCGCAGCCGTATGCGATCAACTTTTGGCGGTTGATAAGCGACGCATCGGAAAGCAAATTGGCAAGCTGTCACCGCCTGATTTAGATTTAGTGGACGAGAGCCTTAAGTTACTACTCGGTCTGTAACTATTGGTCCAAGCGCTCCACCACACGATCATTGGTTTGCAATCCATAGAACTGTGCAATCACCGACCATGCTTCTTGCGCAGAATCGACGAATGTCACCATATTCACATCATCGGGAGCAATGACGCCCTCGTCTGCCAGCGCTTGAATATTGATAATGCGCTGCCAGAACTCCTTGCCGAACAAAATCACCGGCATTTTCTTCATGCGTCCGGTTTGGATGAGTGTCAGGCATTCGAATAATTCGTCAAGCGTTCCAAAGCCGCCAGGGAACGCCGCGACTGCCTTTGCTCGCATCAGGAAATGCATTTTGCGGATAGCGAAATAGTGGAAATTAAATGAGAATTCAGGCGTAACATAAGGGTTTGGCGCTTGCTCATGCGGTAGAACGATGTTGAGGCCAATCGTGGGTGCGCCAATGTCGGCTGCGCCGCGATTGCCCGCCTCCATCACACCCGGCCCGCCGCCGGTGGTGACCACGAATTCGCGATAATTGGTCTGTGCCGAATATTGCGAGCATAGCCGCGCAAACTGGCGTGCTTCATCATAATATTTAGAATTGGCTTCAAGGCGCACGCGCTGCGCGTCATTCTTGGCGGCCCATGCGGCTTTTCCGGGTTCTGGAATACGCGCACCACCGAAGAGCACGATAGTTGAGACGATGCCGGCCTCGGACAATATCATTTCTGCTTTGAGCAATTCCAGTTGCAGGCGAACGGGGCGTAGCTCGCGCCGTGTCATAAAGTCATCGTCAGCAAAGGCGAGGCGATAGGCCGGAGACATGGATTGCGGCGTTTGGGGCACTTCTTTGACTTGTTTAATGGTTTTGCTGGACCGTGGCAGCGAGGTCCATTCGCCATTTTCTGGTTTTTTATTGTCAGTGCTCATCGTGCAATCCGTTTAGTTCGTTCAATTGACCGGGAAAATAGTTTCCCCTAAAGCAACGCCAGTTTTTGTGGCGCAGTTCTACTCGCGCCTAGCACGGAGAGTCCCGATGTCCAAGTCACAGTTAGCAACGTCACAGTTTGCCGCTTTAGAAGCAACCATCGAAGCCGCATTTGAGGCGCGCGATGGAATTTCGACATCCACCAAAGGCGAAGTGCGCGATGCCGTGAACGAAGCGCTTAACCTTTTGGACAGCGGCCAGCGCCGTGTTGCTGAGCGACAGGAAGATGGCAACTGGACTGTTAATCAATGGCTGAAAAAGGCGGTACTTCTGTCATTCCGTCTGCAAGACAATGCCATCATGCCATTTACAAATGTAGATGGATCGCTGGCGCAAGGCTATGACAAGGTGCCGCTCAAATTTGCCGGATGGGGCGATGCTGATTTTCGCATTGCCGGTTTCCGCGCTGTACCGGGCGCAATCGTGCGCCACTCTGCCTATATCTCCAAGGGTGCTATTTTGATGCCGTCGTTTGTTAATCTCGGCGCTCATGTCGGCGAAGGCACAATGGTGGATACGTGGGCTTCGGTTGGCTCTTGCGCGCAAATTGGCAAGCATGTGCATCTTTCAGGCGGCGTTGGCATTGGTGGTGTGTTGGAGCCGATGCAGGCTGGCCCGACAATTATTGAAGATAATTGCTTTATCGGCGCTCGTTCGGAAGTGGTCGAAGGCTGCATCGTGCGCGAGGGCGCAGTTTTGGGCATGGGCGTTTACATCGGCCAAAGTACCAAGATCGTGGACCGCGAAACTGGAACCGTGACCTACGGCGAAGTGCCCGCCGGGTCCGTAGTGGTGGCAGGCTCGATGCCCTCCAATAATGGGACAAACTTGTATTGCGTTGTCATTGTGAAGAAGGTCGATGCCAAAACCCGCAGCAAGACCAGCATAAACGAGCTGTTGCGCGATTGATTTAATCCTGCTCCCCCCTCGATTTGCCACACTTGTTTTGGCAACATTCCTATGTGACGCTGTATGTGGGTACACATGCGAGGGGACTATGGGATGCAGATAAATAGTTTGCGGGCGGCCTGTATTTCAGGGGCTTTAGTTTTGGCAACGTTGCCAGCATTGTCAGCGCAATCGGTTACCGTTGGCTATAAAAGCCAAGTGACGCCGGATGCGCAGCTTGTCGAATTTGTGACGGCTTTTCGCGCCGCTATCACAGCCAAGACGCCGGATTACAAGAAAATTGACGCCATGCTAGCACCCAAGGTCAGCGCTTTTTCGCGCAGTTTGGACCCTCTCACTCCTTGGCATAAGCATGATGCGATTACAGCGGATCACATCAATGAAATTGCTGACATCATAGTCGAGCAGGGCCCGCCACAAGATGGCGTGGCAGAGCCTGACTATCGCGTTGATGCGCTAGCGCAGATGGCGCGCATCATTGGAGATGCTTCCAATTTCGGTAAAATCAAAGAGCTTCCAGCGGCACTCTGCGCGCCGGCCGCTTGGTCCTATGATGTGAAAGCTATAAAAAAATTCGCGGCATCAAATGACGATCAAGTTAGCAGCCTTCGGTTTTTTTCTGGACCGAAAATGATGCTGACAAAGCCGAAAGTGACGGCCAAACCTGTTGACGAATTGCCTGCCTTTGTGCCGATTAGCTTCATCTATGAGAAAACTACTCCAGACAATTGGGGTAAATATATTTCCGCCACTGGTCTTACTGGCTATTTGCAGGATGATAATGCGCAGCTGGGCTTTTCACAAATGCACGTTTGTTTCGGTAAAGTATCCGGAAAATACAAAGTGACAGGTGTTTTTGGATATGGGCTGTAAGCGCCAATGAGCTACCGCTCGCTTGACCCTAAACAAATCATTCACACGGCAGAAACGCTTGCCAAACGCGTGGGTGAACGGTTTCCAGATAATGGCCTTTATGGCGTCGCGCAGGAATTGGTGACGCTATCGCGTGATGCTGAAAGCGATGCGATACGGCTGGCGAAGCCGATATGGTGGCTGCGCATCGTGACCGGCCTTGGCATTGCGGCAGGCTCGGCTGTGTTTATTTTTGTCGGGTCATTCTTGCGGTTCGATAAAATTTCAACTGGTGCATTCGAGTTTGCTTCTGGGCTCGAAGCTTCAATCAACACGATTGTCTTGGCGATATTCGGGCTGGTGGCGCTGGCTGGTTATGAACAGCGTTTGAAGCGGCAGTCAGTGCTTTCCGGCCTGCATCGCCTTCGCTCGGTTATTCACGTTATAGACATGCACCAACTCACCAAAGACCCTGCCGCGCTTTCAGCAGATTTTCGGCCGACCTCCGCCTCGCCCAAACGCATCACCAACGCTGCGCATCTTGCGCGTTATCTCGATTATTGCTCTGAAATGTTTTCCATCACTGGCAAACTTGCCGCTCTTTATGCGCAGGCAGTGAATGACGCGGTGGTAGCAGATGCCGTCAATGATATTGAAAATCTAGGCACAAATTTATCACGCAAAGTGTGGCAAAAAATTATGATGATTGATGAGAAAGTGACCAAAAAAGCCAAGGCAGGGTGAGCTGTTCACCTCCCGTTAGCCAACCAGCTTAAATTCACTTTAAGGCTGCAATGGTATCTCTTAGACTCAGAGTCTAGAGTGGAAACCACATGAGTTTTATTTTTCAACGTTTTGACGGACGTGTCAGTAACTGGGATTACTTCACCGGACTGTTTAAGCTGTTTGCCATTTACGGTATTGGCGTTCGACTATTGCCATTTATGCTGGCTAATTTTCTCGGGCGTTCTGAAGGATTTGAAAGTTTCTTAGGCGTGTTTCCAGTGGCGAGCGCTTTGATGGGTGTTGTTATCACATGGCCACTGCTGGCACTTATCAACAAACGCAAGCGTGATTTGACGGACGCGATGCGCGAGCGGCTTGGCATTTATAGTGCCCTCCTGCCAGTCGCTGTTGTCGTCGTTGCAGCGGCTCAGTTGCTCCGTGTTACGGGAATGGATTTAGGCGATTGGGTGTCCACGGCTATGGCATTTACGCCATTTGTGATGATGGGCGTGTTGGTCCTTGGAATTTTGCCCTCACAAGGCGGCACGAACCGTTACGGCCCTGACCCGCGCTTGGAGCGTGGCAAGGCAAAGTCGCCTACCCCGCAAACAGACGCCCCGGGCATTGTTTACAACATACCAGCCCCCGTGGTGACGCAAATGACGCCACGCTATGTTGCGCCTTTGCAAATGCCCTTGGCGGGTGTGCCTATCAACACGATCAATCCATTGCTTCCAAACTCAGTTATCCGCACACGCAAGTTACCAACTGAGGGCCGTGTTAAGCCGGGTTGGTTCAGCTAACATCTTGACCGGATTTTGCGTGGCGGGTAGCACTCGCACATGCAAATCAATGATCCCGCCGCCATTCTCGCCACTCTCATTGCCTGCCCCTCGGTGACGCCGAGCGAAGGCGGCGCGCTTACTGCGCTTGAGACCATGTTGAAGCCACTGGGTTTCAGCATTGAGCGGCCAGTGTTTTCTGAGAGTGGCACGCCGGATATTGAAAATCTGTATGCGCGAATTTCTGGCAACGGCCCGCATTTGATGTTTGCCGGACATACCGATGTTGTGCCGGTGGGCGATGAAAAAGCGTGGACGCATCCGCCGTTTTCGGCGGCCATTTCCAAAGGCGAAATGTATGGCCGCGGCGCTGTCGATATGAAGGGCGGCATTGCCTGCTTTATTGCCGCGTTCGCCCGCCATGTCGAAAACCACGGCAAGGTGAACGGCTCTGTTTCGCTGCTGATTACCGGCGATGAGGAAGGCCCTGCGGTCAATGGCAGCGTCAAGCTGCTGGAATGGGCCGCTGCCAAAGGCGAAAAATGGGACGGTGCGCTGGTGGGCGAACCAACCAATCCGGATGCCATTGGCGATATGATAAAAATCGGGCGGCGCGGCTCGCTTTCGGGCACGATTATCGTCACGGGTTTGCAAGGCCACGCGGCCTATCCGCATTTGGCGGAAAACCCTGTGCGCGGCATCACCATGCTGATTGACGCGCTGATGTATCCGGCGTTCGACAAGGGCACGAAGGATTTCCAGCCATCCAATCTGGAAGTGACGAGCGTTGATGTCGGCAATCCGGCTGTCAACGTCATCGCTGCGAAAGCCACGGCCTCGTTCAACATTCGCTTCAACGACACATGGACCGCCGAGACATTGCAGGCGGAAATTCATAACCGCTTGGATGTTGCGTCCAAGAAGAAAAAACTGCGGGCGGGCCGCAAGGTGCCTGTGGATTACGAGCTGATCTGGCGCGAAAATCCGAGCCATGTATTCTTGACTCATGATAAAAAGCTGATCGGCACTTTGTCCCAAAGCGTCAAAGCGGTGACGGGCAAAATGCCCAACCTTTCCACAACAGGCGGCACTTCGGATGCGCGGTTTATCAAGGATTATTGCCCAGTAGTGGAGTTTGGCCTTGTGGGGAAAACTATGCATATGGTTGATGAGCGCGTGGCGCTGAGTGACCTTGAAACGCTGAGCCAAGTTTATGAACGGTTTATCGCGGATTATTTTGTCTGAGTTTCAGGATAGTCCACCCGTTCTAAATACAGCCCATCCGGCGGGGCGACAGCGCCACACGCCGCACGGTCTTTGGCCTCAAGCGCGGCTTTCAAATCTGCTGCTTTCCATTTGCCAGAGCCGACATGCTCAAGCGAGCCGACCATCGAGCGTACTTGCCGATGCAGAAATGAGCGGGCCGAAAGATGAAAATAAATCATCTCGTTCTCTTGGCTCACATCAAAACGCTCCATGGTGCGCATCGGGCTTTCGGCCTGACATTCGGCATCGCGGAAGGTCGAAAAATCAAGGTGACCAACAAGCAGTTGCGCGGCCTCGCGCATGGCTTCGACATTGAGCTTACGCTTCAAATGCCAGACCAGCCCGCGTTCAAACACCGGCGGTGAGCGGCGGTTGAGGAGCTTATAGACATAGTTGCGGCGCAACGCTGAAAAGCGGGCGTGAAACTCGTCATCCACTTTTTCGGCCGTCATAATCGCCACAAGATGCCCCGCCAAATGCTGGTTGACGGCATCGCGCACCACATCCGTGCGCCAGTCCTTTTCCAAATCCACATGCACAACTTGGCCCGTGGCATGAACGCCAGAATCTGTGCGGCCAGCAGCAACGATGCTTGGATAGGTTCCGGTAAATTTGAGGAATGCCTCTTCCAGCGCCTGCTGCACAGTCATGTCCTCGGCCTGCCGCTGCCAGCCGCAAAAAGCTTGCCCGTTATAGGCGACGGTGAGTTTATAACGCGGCATTAGATGACCTTGCTCACGCTGGCACCTCGCAGAAATTCTGTTGCAGAGAGAGCCTTGCTGCCCGCCCGTTGCAGCGAGGTTATGGCAATAGATTTTGCACCG
>JANPBE010000364.1:0-2065 GCA_031430295.1 Phyllobacterium sp. | reverse complement strand
GTAAGAGACGATTTGCGGCAGCCGGAACGGGTCCAGCCGCATATGTGTTCCAGCCCAAACGGGCTTCAGTGCATGGTTCATTTTTATTTCCCTGTAACTCTTGAGAGCCGGTTTTCCGGTCTTCCCATCGGGCCATTTTTGACCTCGTTGAAATGAAGTTACGCCAGCCACATGTCTGTCCGCTTAAATTTTTAGGTTAAATTTGTCCTGCTTTTGAGTTTGGTTACCGAAATGGAACCAGCACAGGTTGCCGTTCATAGATTGGAAAGTTCGGTGAATAGGCTTTAGCACTTGGGGAAATCGCCTTGCGCGTTCGGGCGTTCCAAGGCACAGTCGACCCATCGAAACGCGGCAATTGCCGCATGGGAGGGACTAAAATGAGCGAATTACTGTGTTTAGAGCTGGCAATACTGCTGTGGTTTGCCCATGTGCTTATCCAAGCCCTATCGGCCAAAGGCGAGTTTGGTGATGCCTATCTCTTCAGCCCGCGCGATACTTTCATGCCGGTTAAGGGCTTGACTTATGGCCGCGCCAGCCGCGCCTTAGAAAATTTTACAGAAAATTTCGTACCATTTGCCGCAGTAGATTTAGCGTTGATCGCCACCAGCCACACCGGCGGCATCGGCGCAACGATCTGGATCATCTGCCGCATCGCCTATTTGCCATGCTATTTATTTGGCATCAATTACGTGCGCACAGCGCTGTGGGTCGGCTCGCTGGTAGGCTTAGGTTTGATGTTGTGGAGACTTGCGGGCCATTGATGGTGAATGCCGCAAACTCGAACTTCGTAAGAGCGCGCAATCACACTTTGACAATATGCACTTTATTTGGTACATATTTCAATGAATGACCTAAAGCGGTTACCTGCCCGTTTTTTTGAGACTGATTCTGGGCGTGTGCCATTGCGTGATTGATTGCTTTCTCTTGCCCCGCACGACCGCAAGTCTATTGGTGATGATATTCGTGCAGCGGAGTTTGGCTGGCCTGTTGGAATGCCTCTTTGCCGCGCGATTGCGGGGCATAGAGGTCTCTGGGAAATTCGGTGTGGTATTTCTGATGGACGAATTGCGCGGGTGTTTTTTTGTGTGCACGACGGCTCAATGGTTCTTCTGCACGGCTTTGTCAAAAAAACGCAGAAGACACCGGATTTTGAAATTGACGTAGCCTTGAAGCGGATGAAGGGCCTAAAATGAGTGATGACATCGAATACGGCAAGGCCGGTCCCCTCTTTGAGGATTTTCTGCGCGAACAAGGCACCTATGAAGAAACCACGACAAGCGCCATAAAACGGGTGATCGCCTTTCAGCTTGCAGAAGCCATGAAGCAAAATGGCATTAGTAAGGTGGCAATGGCGGCTAGTTTGAAAACCAGCAGGTCTCAGCTTGATCGCCTTTTGGACCCTGCCAACGGCAATGTCACTATTGGAACATTAAGCCGCGCTGCGGCTATTGTTGGCAGGTCAATCCGTTTGGATTTGATTTAGCAGGAAATAGAGTCTCTATAAAACCTTCCCCGGATTCATGATCCCCTTTGGATCGAACGCCGCCTTAATACGCCCCATCAAATCCAGCGCTGTTTTATCCTTAAACCGCTTCAATTCATCCCGCTTTAATTGCCCAATGCCGTGCTCGGCGGAAATTGAACCGTCGTATTGATTGACAATATCATGTACCAGCGCATTCACCTCGTGCCAGCGAGCGAGATATGCGGCTTTGTCAGCGCCGACTGGCTGGGAGATATTATAGTGCAAATTGCCATCGCCCATGTGGCCAAAAGTGCAAAAACGCACCCCCGGTATTAGCATTTCCACAGCTGCATTCGCCTCGCGCAGAAACGCCGGAATGCTGGCAACCGGCACAGAAATATCGTGCTTTATGGAGCCGCCTTCTGGCTTTTGTGCCCACGATAAATTCTCGCGCAAATGCCAGAACGCATCGCCTTGGGCGAGCGAGGCCGCATTCACGGCATCCTGCGCATCGCCATTTTCCAACGCTGCACCCAAAAATTCTTCCATGCCGTGCTGCGCATCCTCATCCGAGCGCGGAGAGGAAAACTCCACCAGCAC
>JANPBE010000363.1:0-3333 GCA_031430295.1 Phyllobacterium sp. | reverse complement strand
TTAGTTTTGCCTTTGCCTCATTTTGTGCCACATTTATCCTGCAACTCTCCGGCGCCCCGAAATTTCAAAGAAAGGCGCCTCCCGATGAAGGATAATAACGGCATGGCAACAATCGCGCTCGTTGATGACGACCGCAACATTCTCACCTCTGTGTCCATCGCCCTTGAGGCTGAGGGCTACAAGGTTGAGACCTATACGGATGGTGCATCCGCATTGGATGGTTTGCAGGCTAGGCCTCCACACCTTGCGATTTTTGATATTAAAATGCCCCGTATGGATGGCATGGAACTTTTGCGCCGCCTGCGCCAGAAGTCTGACTTGCCGGTGATTTTCCTCACCTCTAAGGATGAGGAAATTGACGAGTTATTCGGCCTTAAAATGGGCGCCGATGATTTTATCACCAAGCCGTTCTCCCAGCGTCTGCTGGTCGAGCGCGTCAAAGCCGTGCTTCGGCGCAATGCTGCCCGTGAAGGCGGCGCGACAGGCGCCAAAGCAGGCAGCCAAGCAGCCAACACCATTGAGCGCGGCCTTTTGGTGCTAGACCAAGAGCGTCACACCTGCACATGGTCCGGCAAACCGGTGACATTGACGGTGACAGAGTTTCTCATTTTGTTTGCGCTGGCACAGCGCCCCGGCGTTGTGAAAAGCCGTGATGCGCTGATGGATGCCGCTTATGATGAGCAGGTTTATGTTGATGATCGTACCATCGACAGCCATATCAAGCGCCTGCGCAAAAAATTCAAAGTCGTGGATGATGATTTTGATATGATCGAAACACTCTATGGTGTTGGCTATCGCTTCAGCGAGGCTTAGTATCAAGTCACTATGGCAGTAGAGACCCAAAAATCGGGCACTTCCAGAAACGCTGGCCGCATCCCGCGGCTGGCTTTTTTGTCGCGTGTGTTTTTACCCGTGCGCCGCCTGCTTGGTCATTATGTTTTTTCCAGCCTGACACGTCGCATTCTGGTGCTCAATCTTGCCGGTCTTGCCGTGCTGGTGTCGGGTATTCTCTATCTCAACCAATTCCGCGAAGGCTTGATTGACGCCCGCGTGGAAAGCCTAATGACGCAGGGCGAAATTATCGCCGGTGCCATCGCAGCTTCCGCGACGCTCGATACAAATTCACTGACGATTGATCCGGAAAAGCTCTTGGAGCTGCAAGCGGGCCAAAGCATCACACCAAGTTCAGATTCCATCGACGCGCTGGAATATCCGATTGATCCGGAAAAAATTGCGCCGGTTCTGCAGCGCCTGATCTCGCCGACACGCACCCGCGCCAGATTGTTTGACCGCGATGCCAACCTGATGCTGGATTCGCGCCACCTTTATGCTGGCGGGCAAATATTGAAATATGAACTGCCGCCAATTGTTGAGGAAGACGCCAGCTACTGGGAGCAGATCACAGCGTGGATTTCTACGCTGTTCCGCCGCAATGATTTGCCCATCGATAAAGAAATTCCTGGCGGCAACGGCACTGTGTTTCCTGAAGTGATGACAGCGCTTGGCGGCTCCAGCGCCACGATCGTGCGCATGTCTGAACAGGGCGAAATGGTGGTGTCCGTCGCTGTCCCCGTGCAGCGCTTCCGCGCTGTGCTGGGCGTTTTGCTGCTCTCCACGCAGGGCGGTGATATTGACCGCATCGTGCAGGGCGAGCGCAGTGCGATTTTCCGCGTGTTCGGCATCGCATCCTTGGTCACAGCGCTGCTGTCGCTGCTTTTGGCGTCCACAATCGCCAACCCGCTGCGCCGCCTCTCAGCCGCTGCCGTGCGCGTGCGGCGCGGGGTCAAAGTGCGCGAGGAAATTCCGGATTTCTCCGAGCGGCAAGATGAAATCGGCAATCTTTCGGTAGCGCTGCGTGATATGACCAATGCGCTTTACGCCCGCATTGATGCCATCGAAAGTTTTGCAGCAGATGTCAGCCATGAGCTAAAAAACCCGCTGACCTCGCTACGCAGCGCCGTGGAAACCTTGCCGCTGGCAAAGACTGAAAACTCACAAAAACGGCTAATGGATGTCATCCAGCATGATGTGCGCCGTCTTGATAGACTTATAACTGATATTTCCGATGCCTCACGGCTGGATGCTGAGTTAGCGCGTGATGATGCCAAGCGCGTTGATTTGGGGCTGCTGCTCGAAGGGTTGGTCTCAGCCGCCCGCGAAGTGCGCCGCAACCAAGGCATTGCCATTGAGTTGAAAGTCGCCAAACTGACCGGCGGCGCGAAAGGTTATTTTGTCACTGGCCATGACTTGCGCCTTGGCCAAGTGGTGACAAATTTGATTGAAAATGCCCGTTCCTTTGTGCCAGAGAAAAACGGCAAGGTACAAATATCATTGAGCCAAACGCCAAAGCAGGTGTCCATTGTGGTGGAAGACAATGGCCCCGGCATTCAAGCTGAAAAAATCGACCGTATTTTCGAGCGGTTCTACACCGACAGGCCACCAACCGAGGCGTTTGGCCAAAACTCCGGCCTTGGGCTTTCAATCTCGCGCCAGATCATCCAAGCCCATGGCGGCACGATCATGGCTGAAAATATAGTCGATCCAAAATCCGGCGCGGTTTCTGGTGCTAGATTTATGGTGCTTTTGCCATCCTTTGGTGAAGCGTGAACACGGTTCACGGCGTTGCAGTGTCAATTGCCAGAACCGGCATTCTCATTGTCGGGCCTTCGGGTGCGGGCAAAACTGAACTTGCGCTGGATCTTATTGACCATTGTCTTATCCGCAACATCGAGGCGCATCTGGTCGCTGATGACCGCGTGATACTGCGCCGCGATGGCGATTTTTGGTATGCCAGCGCTCCGGAACGTCTCAAAGGGCTTGTTGAAGTGCGCGGTTCGGGCATCCATAAAATCGAATTTTTGGATAAGGCGCAGCTGCATTTCGGCGTTCGCCTGGTCAAAGAAAGCGAATCCATGCGTATGCCAGATTTGGCACCGGCGGAACTTTGCCCGGATATATTCCTGCCCTGCCTCTCCCTGCCGCAACGGAACTTCGCCGCCGTCCGTGCCGTTCTGGCGCACTTAGGGCTTTATGCAGGTGTCAAATCTCAAATTTCAGACCAATGAAGCGTGAGTTAGCTAAAAAAATGCTTGCCTTGTGAACGCGCCTCGACAAAATACATTCCTTACCACTTCATGGTGGTGTGAGGTTTAATCTCACAAATCGCACCCGCGAAGCGGGGCAACGGGAGCGTACCATATGATCGGACTCGTGCTGGTGACGCACGGACGGCTGGCGGATGAGTTTCGCAATGCCGTCGAACATGTTGTAGGTCGCCAGGATCATTTCGAAACCGTTTGCATCGGGGCCGATGATGATATGGAAAGCCGCCGC
>JANPBE010000362.1:0-6662 GCA_031430295.1 Phyllobacterium sp. | reverse complement strand
TCTGGTTTGCGCAGTGCGAATTATTTCTCCAGTCTTACCTATCGAAAACCATGGAGAATTTTGCGGTGGCTCACCGATAGCAAGATCGGCTGTCACAGATGCTAACCCCGGTATGTTCGCGCTAAGGTCTAGCTGCATTTGGTGAATGCCATTTCCAACAGCTCCAGAAGCAGTAAGAATAGACATTATGTTGGCCTTAGCATCAAAAGCCGCACTGCCGCTGCCCAAAGCAAGTTTACCAATGTTGCCAAGACCAAAAAGGTGGCTCAACGGAACTTTGACTTGGCTGGTGCCGAGTGTGTGAGCAGCTATCAATGACAATGCCTTATCAGCACTCGATGAATTTGAACTCCTCGCCAAAGCTTTCGCTATATTCCCGATAGTGGCTGAACTGCTCAGCAGGTCGTTATAAGTCCCCGTTTTCACATGCATTTCAGTGGCTAAAGCATCAAAAAATTCTAAAACGTTTACGTCACCGCTTATGAGCGCGTTGTAATCCATAACCGACAGCGAAATATTGGTGCCTAGCGTCTTATTCAAAACCGCGTTCAATATACCGCCATCGAGCTTGAGCAGTCTCGAACCGATAGAAAACGCCGCTTCAGGGTCGGCGCTGCCGGTTGATGTAACCTCAATTGTGGGTGGTGACGTGAATATACTACCGAAATATAGCTTGCCTTTGCGTTGCATCGTCACCCGAACCGCATTCGACGTCGTTGCTCCAACAAGGAATCTACTTTCGGGTGCAATCTTTATATCGGGCACATAATAGCCCTTTTCCACTTTTAATGGAGTAATTCCTACAGTGCCTTCTCTAGTGCCATCAATAGTATCGTCAACTGTAACCCCATTGGATAATCCAAATCCATTGTCCTGTAAAACAAGCCGTGCCACTTTCTCCGCATTTCCAATGTTCGCAGCGGCAGATATTGCAGCGATGTCAGCAACATTTTGCATCGCGCGCTTCTGAAGTGTTAGCGCACCTTCATCAATCGCAAATGCGGCCAACCCGATAGCAACCGGAAATAAAACAGCTGCCATAATAACGATATTTCCATCCTCAGATTTCAAGAAATTCTTCATGTCAAATTCCTCCAATTCGAATTGTTGATTTTTTTACAATTGTCGAACTGGGCATAATAACACCCGGAAACAGGTTCCAAATCGGCAAACCGGTGGCATCATAGCTAACTTCAACATTAAATTGGTTGGGATCTTTGATGTTATCGCCAACTTTTACCGTTAGCTTTCGTCCATCGACAAACGAATAGTCGTTAGCGTTGCGTGCAATGTAGGTTTGAGCCATTTCCTGGCGCTCTTTGGAATTTAACCCGGAAATAGCCGTGCGTGCTGCATCCGCTGCGATTTGTTGCAGCGAGTGAGATGCTCCGAAAAAGATGCCGTAGGCAATCATGCCCATAAGCATCAACAAAAATAGGGGGGAGACGATGGCAAATTCCACAGCCGAGGCTCCAGAATTATCCCGAAGAAATGTACGCATTTGCATCAACCTTCGCGTTAGTTAAGAGTGGATGATGTGCCCCATGCCTTTCACAAACGTTAACTTTTGGTTGAAACTTAATGAAGATTAAATAAGGTAAAATATTTGTTAATTTTCCCTTTCAAAAGCGGAGTATTCTAAAATAAAATCAAGTAATCGGTGGAAAGTCAGAGATGGGTGGGGTGTAACAATGGTTGAGACTATTTAATGATGGAGCTCAAATCATCCCCCGCTCAATCTTATCCTCATACCCCCGCTCAAACACCAGCGTGTCCCCTTCAAATGCCTCAACCCTGCCCGTCAGGTAAAACCAGTTTGCATCGCAAATCATGGTCGAATGCGTCTCAGTGCGCACCGACCAATCCCCGCGCTCCAGCGTTTGTTGCCAGCTAATCTCTGCGCGGGCTGACAAAGGATCATCCGGATGAATGGTCCAAATCTCCTTGGTCCATGAGCCAGAAATCAGCCCGTGCGCCACATCCATATCCGCACCAAAATCGTTGAAAATTGTCAGCACCAATGAGCCGTCGGCGAGCCGCACACTGTCACGGGTAGATTTGGCGGGGCGGATGGTTTCGGTTTTCCACGGCGTTGCCGCTTCCGGTTCAGGAAATGAAATTTCATCGCCCTTCGCCAAAGGCCGCACGGGAATTGCAATCTGCGCTTCGTGCAGCGTCACGTTAGCCTGCCTCGGTGAAGGCCATAGGGTCGGCCAGCTAGACGTGGCCAGCGCCACGCGCAACTTGTGTCCGGCGGGAATGCGATAGGCGATCTCATCAAGCGCAAATGAAGCGTCATACACCTTGTCCGCCTCAAGCGCTTCCGGCGTTTCGTGGCTGGCGAAATGTGTGAGGTTCAAATAGCCATAGGTGATAAGCGCCGAGCGCCCATCGGGAAACACGTCGCACAGCCGCACGGCAATCAGCGCCTGTGGCTGGTTGCTCTCAAAGCGGAATGTGAACTTTGGCGCGCCGACAATATCTTGAGCCCCGCTCAAAACCTCGCCGTCAAAAACCACCGAGCGCTCATCGTCCGGTGTTTGCTCACCCGGCAGCTCCGGCCCGAAAGTGAACGGGAAATATTCGCCCGCCGTCAGCCCCGCATCCTGCGGGCTGGACACAGTGGTGCGCAATTCATTAGCATTGTCTGATAGGCCATTATTTGTGAGGTGTAAGATCTGCGGCTTTATATTAGGTGATGGCCATATGGACTCATAAATCCAGCGCCCCGGCCGCGCGGGCAGCCATGGTTTCGGGTCAATTGAGTCCATTAGCCACAAAGCCATGCCCCGATCGAACTTCGTATCGGTTCCGTATGCATTCCGCACGGTTTCCGTATCGACTTCGTGCGCGCGGCGTATCGTTTCCGACCGGTTCTCGATCGGGTTTAGATGGGTATCAAACCAGTCCAACGCAACTTGCAAAAAGCCAATGCGCGGTTCCGGCGCGCCATAGTGCGGATATTTGTGAATCCATGGCCCCAAGATGCCCTTCACTGGCGATTTAACGTTTGAAACCAGATGGTTAGGCGTATTGCGATAGCCATCATGCCACCCGCCGATAGACAGTACAGCCGCCTTGATTGAGCCATAGTCCTCGCACACCGAACCATGTTTCCAATAGCCATCACGGTTAGGATGGCGCAGCCAAGTCGAGAGCAGGAGCGGTAAATTCTCCAATCTATTCAACCACATAGACTTCCACTTATCGCCTGCCAGAGCCGGATCCGGCGGCCTTGACGAGTAGGAAAGCATATTGGCCGACCAGCCAAAATTCTCATTCAAAAGGCATCCGCCCTTATAGTGAATATCATCCGCATAACGGTCCACAGTGGAGCAAATAGAGATGACGCATTTAAGCGATGGCGGCTGCATTGCCGCCACTTGCAGGCAGTTAAATCCGCCCCACGAAATGCCCATCATCGCGGCATTTCCATTGCTCCACGGCTGCCTTGCGGCCCATTCTAATACTGCGCAGGCATCGCTAAGCTCTTGAATTGTATACTCATCTCCCATCAGACCTTCACTCTCGCCATTGCCGCGCATGTCGGTTCTGATGCAGGCATAGCCATGCCCCGCAAGGTAGGGGTGGGTGAGCTCGTCGCGATAAATAGTCCCGTCGCGTTTGCGATAGGGAAGATGCTCCAAAACCACCGGAACGGGGTTCTGCGCCGCATCTTTCGGCATCCAAATCCGCGCCGATAGGCGGATTCCATCCGGCATATTTATGCCAACATCGGCCTGTTCAAACGTTTCGCGTGGGAAATTTACTATTGTTTTCATAATGTTAGCCAGAGTCTACCTGATTTGCACCAAAGTAGCTTACACCGAAATCAGAACCGTGCTATCGGGCGGCAACAATTTTACAGGAATATTCCATGTCCGCTGCCCCGCGTATTTCATTTGTCAGCCTCGGTTGCCCCAAGGCCTTGGTCGATTCCGAGCGGATAATCACCCGCCTACGGGCCGAAGGCTATGAGATCACCCGCAAGCACGATGGCGCGGATATGGTCATCGTCAACACCTGCGGCTTCCTGGATTCTGCACGTAACGAGTCATTAGATGCAATCGGTACGGCTTTGGGCGAAAATGGAAAGGTCATTGTTACCGGATGCTTAGGCGCGGAACCTGATGTTATACGTCAGCGCCATCCAAACGTCTTAGCCATCACCGGACCACAAGCCTATGAGAGCGTGATGAGCGCGGTGCATGAAGCCGCGCCGCCAATGCACGACCCGTTTATGGACTTAGTTCCTGAGCAAGGCATCAAGCTAACGCCCCGCCATTATGCCTATTTAAAAATCTCCGAAGGCTGTTCAAACCGCTGTACTTTCTGCATCATTCCAGCCCTTCGCGGCGATTTGGTCTCACGCCCTGCTGGCGATGTTTTGAAAGAGGCGGAAAAGCTTGTTGCGGCGGGCGTCAAAGAAATTCTCGTTATTTCTCAAGACACTAGCGCTTATGGCCAAGACATCCGCTATGCGGAAAGCCAATGGGGCGATAAGACTGTGCGTGCCAAATTCTTCGATTTGGCCCGTGAATTGGGCTCGCTCGGCGTGTGGATACGCATGCATTATGTCTATCCCTACCCGCATGTTGATGATGTAATGCCGCTGATGGCCGATGGCAAAATTCTTCCCTATCTCGATATTCCGTTCCAGCATGCCAGCGCTAATGTGCTGCGCAATATGAAGCGTCCTGCTCATTCCGATAAAGTCTTGGATCGTATCAACCGCTGGCGCGATGTGGTACCGGATCTAGCCCTGCGTTCCACTTTCATTGCAGGATTCCCCGGTGAAACCGAAGAAGACTTCGACCAACTACTTGATTTCATTGATGAAGCAAAAATAGAACGCGCTGGCATTTTCAAATACGAAGCCGTCAAAGGCGCTAAATCCAACGATCTTGGCCTCGTGCATGTGCCAGAGGATGTCAAAGAAGCGCGCTACAAGCGCTTTATGGAGCGCCAGCAGAAGATCTCTGCGGAGATTTTGAAGCGCAAGGTTGGCAAGCGCCTGCCCGTTATTATTGATAGTTCCAATGGACTGACCGCCAAAGGTCGAACGCGCTACGACGCTCCCGAAATTGACGGCTCTGTGCATATTGCATCCCGTCGACCAATGCGTGTTGGTGACATAATCAATGTAAAGATTGAGTCCAGTGATGCATACGATCTTCAAGGAACCGCTGTTTAAAAAAATAACCAAATCGTTTAACCGCGTTCAGCATTATCGAATTATCAATCTGAAATTAGCGTAACATGATCCATATTGATAAAAGGTGTTAGGTCATGACAGCGCCGTCTACTAAAATACAAAGCCAGCCACGTATAATTCTTTTGGATGTGTTGCGTCTGTTTGCTGCATTGATAGTGGTTTGTTTTCATTGGTTTTTTCGCGGTCCGGCGAGTGGAGACCAGGCAACAAATGTAGCCGTAGCCAACAACATCGCGATGTATGGTTACATCGGTGTGGACTGGTTCTTCATCATTTCCGGCTTTGTGATTGCATGGACTGCGGAAGGCCGCACAGCTTTGCAATTTGCCTTGGCACGCTTTATTCGCATCTACCCAGCGTTTGTTGTCTGCATGACGCTGACGTTTGTTGGCACACTCTATCTACAGCCGCATTTTAACGTTGTGGGGTTCAAAGACTGGTGCGCGAACCTGGTAATTTTTGCTCCGGCGTTGGGGTCCAAATTTATTGACGGCGCCTATTGGTCAATTGTTATTGAATTGATATTTTACGCTTGGGTTTTTGTGTTTTTATTGGCTGGGGTTTTTGACAGGCATCGTAAGGCAATCGCAGTTATTTGGCTCGCAATCTCGTTGATAAATCAGCATTTTCTACATTCTGGCATACTTCGCCTAGTGGCAGCTACAGAGTTTGCGCCATGGTTTATTATGGGCATGATGCTTCACGATATTTGGAAACGATCTTTTACAATCGTACCAATCGTAATTTTGACAACAGCATTTTTCGCGTCATGTGCAACATTATTGGGTCAACTCGTTGAATTTACAAGAGATTATGGTCAGGAGCCGATACAAGTAGTCGTACTAACCTTGAACACTATCGGCCTCATTCTAGTGATTGCTTGCATTTATGCCGCACCCAAAGGTCAGTTCTGGCCACGTTGGGCAGGTATTGCGGGCGCCCTCAGCTACCCATTATATTTGCTGCACCAGCATTTGGGTTACATGTTCATAGACCTAATTGCACCTACCCTAGGAGCAACGTCCGCACTGCTGCTTACCTTTATCTTAATCATTTGTGTGGCCAGCGTAGTTGCATTCTTGGTAGAACCCATATTGCGTCAAAAGCTCACCTCAGGCCTTTCAGTGATCCTTCATGGCAGTAAGATAGTTGCGCCGGTTGTTGAGCGTGCCTCAAGAGTGCGATGAGCCTCACCTGCGTCTTTCATCGCAAACATCTGATTTATATTGATATTTACGACCCCGCGCTTTACTACGTCAAATAACCGATTAGCCGAAAGCTCAAGATCGGCACGAGTGGCTGTGTATGCATTCAGGCTTGGTCGCGCGGCATAAAGTGAACCACGCTGTAATAAATGGCCCAACGTAAATCCCTCAATAGCGCCGGAGGACTGACCAAATGAAACAAACATGCCACGTGGCTTTAGACAGTCTAGCGAACCAAGCCA
>JANPBE010000361.1:0-2566 GCA_031430295.1 Phyllobacterium sp. | reverse complement strand
GTTCTTCACATAGTCGGCATGGCCTGGGCAATCAACGTGGGCGTAATGGCGTGCTTCTGTTTCATATTCAACGTGAGCCGTTGAAATGGTGATGCCGCGCGCCTTTTCTTCCGGTGCAGCGTCAATTTGGTCATAACGCTTGTATTCGCCGAAATACTTTGTGATCGCTGCCGTCAACGAGGTCTTGCCATGGTCAACGTGACCAATCGTGCCAATGTTAACATGCGGCTTATTACGTTCAAACTTACTCTTGGCCATGGTATCTCTCCACTATCTCTCTTGCTTAACTTTAAGCGAATTTCTTCTGTATTTCCTGCGCAACAACGGTTGGCACAGGCTCGTAATGATCAAACTGCATGGTGTACTGGGCACGGCCTTGGCTCATTGAGCGCAAGTTATCCACATACTTAAACATATTGGCCAGTGGCACCATTGCATTAACAACAGTAGCGATGCCACGGGTCTCAGTACCCTGGATTTGACCACGACGTGAGTTCAAATCACCAATAACGTCACCGACGTAATCCTCAGGCGTTACAACTTCGACCTTCATGATCGGCTCAAGGAGCTGAACACCAAGCTTGGAAGCCGCAGCTTCACGGAAACACGCACGACCGGCGATTTCGAATGCCAGAACGCTGGAGTCAACGTCGTGGTATGCGCCATCAAGCAATGTTGCCTTAACACCGATCATTGGGAAACCAGCAAACGGGCCTGAACCCATAACACTGTCGATACCCTTTTGAACACCCGGTATATATTCCTTAGGAACGGAACCGCCAACAATCTCCGACGTAAACTTGAAGTCTTCGCCTTCTGTGTTAGGCTCGAAACGGACCTTGATACGGGCAAACTGACCTGAACCACCAGACTGCTTCTTATGGGTATAGTCATGTTCAGCTGAGCGCGTAATGGTTTCGCGATACGCAACCTGCGGCGCGCCAACATTGGCCTCAACCCTGAACTCGCGGCGCATACGATCCACGATGATGTCCAAATGCAACTCGCCCATGCCGGATATAATAGTCTGACCAGACTCTTCGTCCGACTTGACGCGGAACGAAGGATCTTCGGCAGCCAAGCGATGAAGGGCAATACCCATCTTCTCCTGGTCGGCCTTAGTCTTAGGCTCAATAGCGATCTGAATAACAGGCTCAGGGAAAATCATGCGCTCAAGAATAACTGGCTTCAATGGATCACAAAGCGTATCACCCGTAGTCGTATCTTTCAGGCCAGCCAAGGCAACGATATCGCCAGCAAACGCCTCATCAATATCAACACGGTCGTTAGCATGCATCTGCAACATACGGCCGATGCGCTCCTTCTTTTCCTTCACAGTATTATCAAGACCCATGCCCTTAGTGAGCTTGCCAGAATAAATGCGGCAGAATGTCAAGGAACCAACAAATGGATCGTTCATAATTTTGAATGCGAGAAGCGACAAAGGCTGATCGTCAGACGCCATACGGATAATTTCCGCTTCAGTCTTAGGATCAATACCCTTAATAGCAGGAATATCCAAAGGCGAAGGCAAGAAGTCCACAACCCCATCAAGCAGAGGCTGTACACCCTTGTTCTTGAATGCAGAACCGCAGAATACTGGGTAGAACAGGCCAGCAATTGTACCCTTGCGAATAAGCAAACGAAGCTGATCCTTATCAGGCATATTGCCTTCTAAGTATGCTTCTGTGGCGGCCTCATCAGCCTCAACAGCCACCTCGATAAGGCGCTCACGGAACTGTTCAGCACGCTCCTGAAGGTCGGCAGGAATTGGCACAACATCCCAAGCAGCGCCAAGTGTCTCGTCGCGCCATACAAGTGCATTCATCTCAATAAGATCGACAACACCCTTAAATTCAGTTTCAGCGCCAATCGGCAACTGTACAACCGCAGCGGTTGCACCAAGACGGGTCTTAAGCATATCAACGCAACGATAGAAATCCGCGCCAATTTTATCCATCTTGTTCACAAAAATCATACGTGGAACATGATATTTGTCAGCCTGACGCCAAACAGTTTCGGTCTGGGGCTCAACACCTGCGTTAGCATCGAGAAGCGCGACAGCGCCATCTAGCACGCGAAGCGAGCGCTCTACCTCAATTGTAAAGTCGACGTGACCTGGCGTATCGATGATGTTAAAGCGACGAAGCTTGCCATCACGCGCCTTCCAGTAAGTTGTTGTAGCAGCGGAAGTGATCGTGATGCCACGCTCCTGCTCCTGCTCCATCCAGTCCATAGTCGCAGCGCCATCATGCACTTCGCCAATTTTGTGGGACTTACCTGTGTAGTAAAGAATACGCTCAGTGGTCGTCGTCTTACCGGCGTCAATATGCGCCATAATACCAAAATTGCGGTAATCTTCGATTTTATATTCGCGAGCCATGGGAGGTCGACCTTCGATTTATCTTGAGGATTACCAGCGATAATGAGCGAAGGCGCGGTTGGCGTCAGCCATCCGGTGCGTATCTTCGCGCTTTTTCACAGCGGAACCACGATTGTTTGACGCATCAAGCAACTCGCCGGACAAACGATCTACCATCGTTGTCTCGTTGCGACCGCGCGCTGC
>JANPBE010000360.1:0-8310 GCA_031430295.1 Phyllobacterium sp. | reverse complement strand
CAAACTGTGAGATGTCTCGACCCATCTTGTGGACCTCACTGCCCACTGCCTTATGCGCCGTCGGTGCGCTTGGCGAGCGAGCCGTTGTCTATTATGCGGGCGATGATTTCGGTGCTTTGGAGGGGGTGGACCACGCGCCGGTGCTGGCTATGGAGCGCGAATTGGCTCGTAAAGCCGACCTGATTATAGCCGCCAGCCCGCTCATAGGCGAACGGTTTCCCGCGCACAAAACACGGGTGCTGCCGCACGGCGTTGACTATGACTTGTTCGCAACGCCCATGGCCCGCGCCAGCGATCTGCCATCTGGCCGTCCGGTAGCTGGATTTTACGGAAGCCTCAAAGACTGGATAGACATTGAAAGCATCGCCGAAGCAGCAAGACGACTGCCGTCTTGGGATTTCATGCTCATAGGCAAAGTGGAGTGCGATACACACGCACTTCAGCACATTTCCAACGTCACTCTGTGCGGTCCGCGTACGCACGGCGTACTCCCGGCGTACTGTCAGCATTGGGATGTTTCGCTGTTGCCATTCAAAAAAAATCGCCAAATTGACGCCAGCAATCCGCTAAAATTGCGTGAATACCTAGCGTGCGGAACACCAGTATTAGCGTCCTACCGCTTCCCCGCCGCCGCTACTTATGGCGATGCCATTAGCTTTATTGAGGATGGCGAGGGATTAGCTGAGGCAATCACTAGAACAAAAAACGACACAAAATCAGCAACTTTCAGGCAAAACCTCGTGCGCAATGAGAGTTGGGAAAATAGAGCCGAAACACTGCGAGGCTGGTTATCCGCATTATGAGATTACTACATTTGCTAATGTTCATCGCCTGCTGCACCGCCGCCCACGCCGCTCCCGCAGACATAATCTACGATCAACCACTGTGCGCCAAGGCAGGCTCGGAGCTTATCGCCGAAGGCAGCCTAGTCACCACCGGCTTGGCCACTCTGGTCCTACGAATTGATGATATAAAATCAAACACTTACGCCACCCGCGTCAACCTCGAGCGGACTTTATCCGCTGGTCGGTTTCATTGGCATGTACCTTTGGATGGGTTGAGAACGTCTGGAGGCGGGAGCCTCAATGGCTGTGCTATTAAGCGTATGATGCTGTTTATTGCTGCCGGTGAGGGCACACTCTCACTGGAAAAGTTTGAAACCACGCAAGTTGCAGGCCGTACTGATGGTGTTTTTGCCTACGATCTGGGGCCTGATAACTCCCCCCTCATGTCCGGCTTTTCGCGTCTCTCGTCAGGCGACAGCGCGCTATCCGGCGCTGCACTTCATGATATTCGCCGCCCCGGCCCCGATGCCCTCATTGGCGATGGCGTGAGCGGCATTGAGCAGGTGCATCTTAACGTTCCAAATGGTCGCTGGCGCGTCACATTATGGACCGAAGACCCCGGCGAATGGGAAGCGCTACCGCACCCGTTCAGTCGAAAGATTACCGCGAATGGAACAACCATGCTAGACGTGAACTTAACCTATGATCAGTGGGTTGTAGAGCGCTATTTGGCAGGAAAACTTCGCCGTTACCAATTTGGAGACACGGCTTGGCAAGCCATTGGCAGGCATCGCGGCGGGCGTGTTGAAGCCATAGTCAACATCCTTGATGGTAGCCTAAACCTATCGCTTTCGGGCGATACGCCTCAGGCAGGTTTTCTCTCTGGCATCGTTGTTGAACCAGATAATTCCAACTTCGCTCGTGAAACAGAAAAGCGCCGTGAGCGGGACTTTAATGAGCTATGGCGCATCGTGGCACCGCAGCAAACCAATACGCCGCCAAAGGTTGCCCCAAATCAAAATACGGAGTTGCTCGAAGTAACAATCGCGCCAGACACCGGTGCGCATGCATCCTTCGTGCTCGATAATAAAGACTGGCCAGCCGACACAAAAATCATGCTTGGTGACCAGGCAGATATCAATATCCACGCGATTTTTTGGCAATCAATCCCGCAACTTGTCCGTAGCAGCGGCGCATCAACATCGCTTATGGTGACGGATACCCATTTGCTCGCAATCCCTGAAGGTGGCATGGGAATGGGGGCAGGGCTCACAAAGTACGTAATGTGGATTTCCGCTTCTTCGCCGACCAAGCCCGGCAAATATGTAGTTCCCGTCAAGTTAACCTCTTCGGCAAATTCCCAAACGTTTGAGATTCCTGTTGAGGTATTGGCCGCAACCTTGCCACCTGTTGAAAAGCCCTCAGGATTTTATCTCGATGAAGCGCCGCATGTTATGTGGGCGCAAAGACCAACAATTGCCCGCGACCGTCAGTTGACCTGCGATCAACAGTTTTTGTTATTGCTTGGCATCACAGGCAATGCCCCTGCGATCACGACGCCGACGGCGGATAAATTGCCAGCGTTCGTCGCCGATATTCAGCGCGCGCAAGAGTTAGGGATCGTTTTGCCAGCGCTCGCCTACGCGCCTGCAAAACGCCTGTTTGCATCCGTTGACGGAGCAGCCTTCACAGCCAGTTTGATGGCAGCTGATGCATTAGCCGAACGTGCCGTAAATCATGCTTTGATATGGAGCCTTGCGGATGAACCCTCGAACGCCGATAGCACAAGCAACTCATTGCTGATGCTTGCCCATACGCTCAAAAAGCTGCGCCCTGTGCTGCGCTTTGCCGGACATTTTAATGCCAAGGGCGATGAACAATACGCAGCTGACCTCGATACCATCCTCGTTAACCCCGGCTTCGGTGTGGATGCGCCGGAACTGACAGCACTTTTGGGCGACAAAGAAATCTGGCTCTACAACATGGAGCGTCCCCGTTTGGCGGCAGGTCTGTTCCTGCATTCCAGCCGCGCGGTGCGTTACCTGCAATGGCACGCGCGGATGCCAACCGCCGATCCGTTTGATCCCACTGACGGGCGCGAGGATGATTTCCAAATGTTCTTGCCCTCACGAAATAATTGTCCGGTACAGCCGGATATCAACAAGGCGATGCTCGACATGGCGGAAGGGCTTGTCGATCAGCGCTGGTTGCTCTGGATGGAGACGCAGACTTCACCGGAAGCAACAGCGCTAATCGCCCGCTGGAAAGCTATCGCAAGTCAGCCTTGGGCGAATCTTTCGAAGACCCCCGAAATAGCTAACAGTTTTCGCCGCGAGGTCGTCGAGTTGGCACGGCATTTGAACGTATCTCCCTAGACAGAATGCAGGACGCCCCAAAATGCCACATCTTTCCACTCCACTCATTTTATCATTGCTTATTGCGATGTCGGCGTCTGGCTGCGCGTCGCAAAATGCGATGAACCTGTTACCGGACAGCGTCAAACTCGATGTCGCCCAAGATAAGGCAGCCAAGCAGGGGCCGCTTTCGGTAGATGCAATGATGGCAAAGGCGCGAAAACTGCACCCCGATATTGATAAAAAAACACAAGTCGCCGCAAAGGTTGACGAGACAGAAACCGCATCTCTTCCAGATCAATCGCAACATGTCGATGAGCCAATTCAAACTGCCTATGCCCAGGAAAAAACCACTGCCTCAAAAAACCAAACGTACAGCCCATCCGAACTTTTCCAACAGGCCAAGTTGCTAAACGAACAAACGCAATCAATTGACGAAGCACCATCAGTCGATGACATAAAAGCCGCGGCCGCCGCCCATGAATGGCGCAGACTTATCGACGAGCAGGATGTCGAAAAGCAAGCGCACAATAGCCCGGCGGCAATGGAATTAAATGCTATTCCGCCTCTTGTGATGCCAATAAA
Source organism: Phyllobacterium sp. (assembly GCA_031430295.1). Classification (GTDB taxonomy): domain Bacteria; phylum Pseudomonadota; class Alphaproteobacteria; order Rhizobiales; family Rhizobiaceae; genus JANMEX01. The sequence goes on along the minus strand of JANPBE010000360.1, from coordinate 4,586 downwards.
TCAGGTTGAGATCGTGCCCGTAAGTTTCAATGAATCCCAAGGTAGCCTTGCCAACGATGATGATTTGAAACTCAAACTTTTACGCTTCGGCAAACGCGTTCCGTTGCAAATTACCATTGGAAAAATCAAGGACGCGCAAGGGTTTCAGATCATGCAGTCAGCCCTTGCGCTGGGCAAAATGATATCTCAAGCCAGCGGCGGCGCACCGACGATTACCTATGATCCCACCTTGTCCGCAGGCGCTGCGGAAGTGCGCTACCCAAAGACAGGGCGTCAGTCATGACTATTGTTGAGCTACTTTTCCTAGGCCTTGAGGCCGGCTGGCGACGGCGTTATCTGGTTGTGGTCCCGATTTTAGCCATGCCACCCATGGCTTTCGTTGCCGCCGGTTTTGCACCAAAAAGCTATGAGGCGAAAACGACGATTTTGGTGCAGGAAACGGCGAAGATGAATCCGTTTTTGACGGATTTAGCCATCGGTCCCAACCTCAAAGAGCGTATGCCCGCGCTCAATGCGCTAGTTCATTCCTCTCACATATTGGAGCAGGTGTTGCGCGATGTGCATCAAATTGATGACACCACCAGCCAAGCTGACCGCGAAAAACGCGTCGCTACGCTATCGGCAGCAATTGCGGTTGATCTAATGGGCAATGATCTTGTGTCCATCAAAATTAAAGGCCCGCAAGGTGAGGGGCTGGCCATCACACTGACGGCACTCTCCAACCGCTTTCTAGAACGAATGCTCGCGCCGGAGCGCAGTGCGATTACGGACAGTCAAACTTTTCTCAAGGGCGAACTAGCGGAGCGCGAAACCCGCCTGAAAGAAAGCCAAAAAGAACTGGCGAATTTCCGCTTGGCAAATGCCGAATTGCTCCCGACTTTGGAGCCTTCAAACGTCACGCGCCTGTCTGATTTAAAAACCAAACTCTCGGACAATCGCATGGAGCTGGCGGCTGCCAAAGCCGAGCTTGGCGACATCAAACGCCGCCTCGTTGAGACGAACCCGCTGATCGGTCAAATCGAGGAGGACATTATGAAAGACACGCGCACCCTTGGCGAATTGCGCGCGCGCTACACAGAGGATCATTCCGCTGTGCAGGGTGAACTAAGGACGCTTCGCCGCTTGCAACAAGAGCGTGACCGGCTTGTTAAGCAATCAGAATCCATCGGTACGCAGGATATTGATGCACTTTGGAATATGACGGCGGGTGCAATGATGAAAAACAAGGACGCCGCTCCAGAGCTACTGGTTTCGCAAATGGGCAAACTCCAAGAAACCAGTTCTAAACATGCCAGACTGGAAACCGAGACAAGTGAGGTCGAACGCGAGGTTACAACGCTCGAAAAAGCAATTGCCGATAGCGGGCCGGTGGCGCAGAGCCAAACCCAGTTGGAGCAAAACATCAAGTTTGCGCAAGACAGCTACGATGCCATTGCCAAACGTTTTGATAATGCCGAGATCACCGGCGCACTGGGCAAATTTGAAGCACCGGAGCGGGTGAAGATCATTGATGCGCCAGTCGATCCGTCCTCGCCCACCACGCCGGGGCGGTTGCTTTTCGTTCTTGCTGGTTTAGTCGGTGGCATATTTATGGGCGTCGGCCTCACTGTGCTTGCAGAGATTTTTGATCCGCGCTTACGCAGGCTGGTGGATTTTGAAAAGGCGGCGGGTATCCCTGTGCTCGCTCGTTATCGCGCTTAAGGCTAAGCCGCACTATCCGTGCGCCACGTTTCGATGCGGCGATAAAGCGTAGAGGGGCTGACATCCAGCGCGGCCGCTGCACGTGGTATCGACCCGTCACAGTCCTCCACCGCTGCCTCAACAGTTTCGCGGATCACATCTTCCAGTGGCTTTATGGCGGATTTCTTGGCGGCGGCCATATGCGCCTTGTCGAGCAAAAAGCGTAATGGCGATGTTTCAAGGCTTGGTGTTTGGTTCGTGGCATCGCTGCGGCAGTCAATGAGCAGCTCTGTCGGCAGCATGTTTTCCGTCACAGTCGTGCCGTCATTCAATACCACCATATTGCGGATCACATTCTGTAATTGTCTGACGTTCCCTGGCCAGCCGTAGTTCATTAATGATGCTTCCGTTTCTGGCGAAAAATCACGGAAAGACTTGTGGTCCTCCTTGGCAAACGCCCTTAGGAAACTTGCGGCAATATGAATAATGTCCTCACCACGCAGCCGCAATGCCGGCATCTCCACGGGTATCACATGCAGCCGATAGAACAAATCTTCGCGGAAACGCCCTGCGTAAACCTCGGTCTGCGGGTTGCGATTTGTGGCACACACGATACGTACATCGCTGCTGCGCAGGCGATCTTCGCCCAGCCGCTGTACTTGTTTGGTTTGCAAAAACCGCAATAGTTTGGACTGTAGCGATAAGTCCATTTCGCAAATTTCATCCAAAAACAACGTTCCGCCGTCAGCTTGCAAAGCTGCGCCATTGCGCTCGGATGTAGCGCCGGTGTATGCGCCTTTGGCATGACCGAAAATTTCGCTTTCCAGTAGGTCTTTGGGAATTGCCGCGCAGTTGAGTGTAATAAACGGACCATTGGTGCGCTTGGATAGTTTGTGCAAAGCCTCCGCGCAAAGCTCCTTACCGGTGCCGCTTTCACCGGTGATAAACACTGTTGCGTTGCTGGGGGCCGCGCTTCGAAGCATCCGGTAAACCGCCTGCATCGGTTGCGAATTACCAATGAAATTAGCAAAGCCGCCCTCGCAGCGTTCATCTTTATAAGTGGAAATAGTGGCCGCTAACTGCCGCCGTTCGATGGCGTTCTTCACTGTGACACGCAGCCGTTCTGCATTGAACGGCTTGACCAGAAAATCCGTTGCACCTTTGCGCATCACGTCAACCGCCAGATTTATGGAGCCGTCGGCGGTGATAACAATTACCTCGGATGTGATGCCTTTAGCACGCATCGCTTTCATCACATCAAGTCCGGTCATATCTGGTAAATTGACATCCAGCACCACAGCATCAAAAGTCTCGCTTGCCATCGCCTGCAACGCTTCCTCGCCTGTCCCAGCGATCATGCTGGCAAGGCCCACGCCCTTCAAAAAGGCCGCATAAATCTCCGCAAGCGAGAGAACATCCTCGACAATCAAGACTTTGCGTGCAGCGTTTGGTTGTTTTGTAATCATTGATAATTACTAAAAGTTGTATATTAACAAATAGTAAACGTGCGGTGGAAATCACGCCGCCTTGTCGCTAGGTAGATCGAAGTGCCGATACATAATATGGCGCAACAGGCGCAAGCCGTCACGGCTCGCGTCAGCAACGCTTTCGAGATCGCGAGGCAATCTTGCGACAGCGGGCGTTTGTTCCAGCGCCTTAGCCAATTCCGCCGCGCTGGCCACACCAAATTGCGACAGAAGCCCGGAGAGCTTATGCGCCAATCCAGTTATGTGCTCGCAGTCCGGTTCGGCGTGATATGCCATTAGCAACTCCAGCTGCTCGTTCACATCGCGCTCAAACCGCGCAATCAATTGCGGCAGTTGCTCAGGCCCGACCGCCAGCGCCAAATCGCTGAATGCTTCGTCATCGATGGCGCTGGTCGCTTGTGTCGCGGGCGAGGGCGCTTCTGGTTGAAGGAAGCCAATCGCCAAGTTCTGCAAATCATGGGCGCGGATTGGCTTTGATAAAAAGGCATCAAAACCGTGCGCCAGTGCCCGTTCGCGGTCCCGCGCAAAACTCTGCGCGGTAAGCGCGATGATCGGCGTAAAGGCGCGTTTGCAGGTGAGGGCACGGATGGCAGAAACCACGTCCATACCGCTAACACCGGGCATTTGAATATCAATGAACATGATATCAAAATCGCGGGTTCTTGCGGCCTCAATCGCCGCATAACCACTTTCCACGGCGGTTACCGACATGCCAACCTTCTCCAAAATGGCCTTTGCTACGAGGAGGTTGGCAGGCGTATCATCCGCGATTAACACAGTGCGCCCTTGCAGTATTTCAGTCTCGCGATTGACCATGGTGACCAAAATTGCGGCGAGTGGCTGACGCGCTAATTCAAGTGGTAGTTCGAAATAAAACGATGTGCCACGGCCGATTTCAGACAAACATTCAATCTGTCCGCCCATCAGCCGCACAAGTCTGTCTGAAATGGCAAGTCCCAAGCCGGACGAGTTCTTGCCTTCGGCACGGCCATCGTCGTCTTGTTCGAATGGCTGAAACAGCCTTGTTTTCATCTCTTCAGAGATGCCGTTTCCGGTATCGCTAACGGTAAAGCGCACCGTATTGCCCGTGATACCCTGCGTAACCTTCAATGTAACCTCACCGCCGCGCGTAAACTTTGCAGCATTCCCCGCCAGATTCATGAGCACCTGATTCAACCGATCAAAATCACCGTGCAGCCCGCCAACAAAATTCGTATCAGCAAAGATGGAGATTTTATTTTCATTTTTCTCGGCGATAACGCGGATAACCTTCGTCACTGTCTCCAATAGATCAAGCGGCGCATAGTCCACTTTGCGCATTTCCATTTTGCCGGTTTCCAGCTTCGTCAAATCGAGAATATCGTTGATAAGCCCCAACATGTTGTCACAGGCCAGCGCAATGGCAGATGAGCATGTTCG
>JANPBE010000359.1:0-4768 GCA_031430295.1 Phyllobacterium sp. | reverse complement strand
TGGTGGATGATTTAGCACCGTTTGGCCAAGGCGGCGGTGGTTATTGGGAGGATGCAGGCTATGACTGGTATGGCGGAATTTGACCGCAAAAAGTCGCGTGACAAACAGGTTGCCATAGGGTAGCCAAGCATCGTCGAGGCCGCGAAAATGCGGCCTGACCGTTCGCGGGAGAGCGCCGACTAGCGGCCGCCGAAGGGGAAATCGCCCGAAATCTCTCAGGCAAATGAACCGTGAACGGTAAAGACAACTCTGGAAAGTCGGGATTTGCTCCCGCGCCGAAGGTGTAAGTGTCGCTGACAGAGTTCCGGCGGCGCGAGTCTCTCAGGCTTCAGACAGAGGGGTGGTAGATGCGCGATCGTCGCGCAGTGCCTAACCGTGTCTGGAGATCTATGTGAGCGATATACGAGAACTATCATTAAAGAGTTTGCATGAAAAGGCAGGCGCCCGCTTCGGTGCCTTCGCGGGCTGGAATATGCCGATCACCTACCCGCTGGGTGTGCTGAAGGAACATTTGCATACCCGTGAAAAGGCCGGCCTGTTCGACATTTCTCACATGCAACTATTTGAAATAACAGGTGAAAAAGTTGACCAAGCGCTTGCTAGCGCCTGCCCTATTGATCCCACACTCATCGCAATTAGCGAATCCAAATACACATTTTTGCTTAACGAAAATGCCGGCATTATCGACGATCTAATTGTTACCCGCTACGCCAACGACCGCTTCATCATCGTCTCCAACGCATCGCGCGCTGATATTGATGAGGGCCATTTTCAAAAAGCCGCGCACCAATTCGGCTGCAAGCTGAAGGCGCTGCCCCGCGTGTTCCTCGCTCTCCAAGGTCCAAATGCAGAAAGCATCGCGCTGGCCTGCGGCCTTGATGTCACGGGCATGACCTTCATGCACGGTCGCGAATTGTCTGGCGATATCATCATCACCCGCTCCGGCTACACTGGCGAGGACGGCTTTGAAATCGCAATTCCTATTGGCCAAGCCGAAGCGCTTGCCTCCAAATTGCTCGCCCATCCGGATGTCGAATGGATAGGCCTCGCCGCCCGCGACTCTCTGCGTCTCGAAGCGGGGCTATGCCTCTATGGCAATGATTTGGACGAAACGACCACGCCCGTAAGTGCCGGACTTTTATGGGCAATTCCCAAATCAATCCGCGAGACTGGCACTTTCAATGGCGCGGATGCCTTCCGTGCGGCACTTAAAAATCCATCGCTGCGTAAGCGTGTAGGGCTGAAACCTGAGGGCCGTACGCCCGTTCGCAACAATACGCCAATAGTCGATGAAAACGGCAATGAGCTAGGCATCATCAACTCCGGTAGTTTTGGCCCCAGCGTCAATCACCCCGTCGCCATGGGCTATGTGGATCGCGCAGCCATCGAAGCCAAAACACCCTTATTTGCCACAGTGCGGGACAATAAAATCCCGCTAACAATTTCGCCCCTTCCCTTCACTCCCCATACCTATTTCAAAGGATAAACCCATGAGCACTACATATTTTACCAATGACCATGAATGGATCCGCGTTGAAGGCAACATTGCCACTGTCGGCATTACAAATTATGCGCAAGAACAGCTCGGCGATCTCGTTTTTGTGGAACTGCCGGCGGTTGGCAAAGCCATCACCAAAGGTGGCGCTAGCGTCGTTGTCGAATCCGTAAAGGCAGCGTCAGATGTTTATGCCCCCGTCGATGGCGCGGTCACAGAAGTGAATGGTGCACTTGGAGCCAATCCAGAAATCGTCAACAGCGCTGCTGAAAGCGATGGCTGGCTTTGGAAAATGTCGTTATCAGATTTGAGCCAGCTCGACGGCCTGATGGACGCCGCCGCTTACGCAAAAATGGTTGGGTGATTGACATCATGACAGCCACATTTACAGCACGACATATCGGAATTTCCGTAGCCGACCAGCGCGACATGCTCGAAGTTCTGGGCATCACATCCGTTGAAACCATCATCAGTCAGACCATTCCGGCGGCTATCCGCTATAACAAGCCGCTGGATATTCCAGACGCTTTATCAGAAGCTGATGCGCTCACCGAAATTGCGGATAAACTCAGCCAAAACAATGTGTTGAAGAGCTTTATCGGCCAAGGCTACCACGGCACGCATGTGCCTCCCGTTATCCAGCGCAACCTCTTTGAAAACCCCGCTTGGTACACGGCCTACACGCCCTACCAAGCAGAAATCAGCCAAGGTCGTTTGGAGCTATTGTTCCATTTCCAGACGCTTGTTTGCGAGCTAACCGGCCTTGACGTCGCCTCCGCTTCGCTGCTCGATGAGGCCACCGCCGCCGCCGAAGCCGTCGGCATCGCGCTTCGCCACCATAAAGATACGCGCAGCCAAGTGGTCATCGCAGGCGCTCTTCATCCTCAAGTGACGGACGTTATCAATACGCGCGCAGAACCACTCGGCATCAAAATCGAGTGTGAAAACATCGGCGCGGATACCGCCGCTCTTATCGTTCCTTGGCCGGATACTTACGGCGTTTACGGCGACTATTCCAATGAGATTAAAGCCGCAAAGGCCGCAGGCGCAATCGTCATCGCTGTGTGCGATCCGCTGGGCCTCATACTAACGGGTTCACCCGCCTCATGGGGCGCGGATATTGCTTGCGGCTCTATGCAACGTTTCGGCGTGCCCATGGCATTCGGCGGCCCGCACGCGGCCTATTTGGCAGTCACCAATGCCCTCACCCGCCTGATGCCCGGCCGCCTCGTCGGCCAGTCTGTCGATGCCAAAGGCAAGCCCGGCTACCGCCTTGCTCTGCAAACCCGCGAGCAACACATCCGCCGCGATAAGGCGACATCAAACATCTGCACGGCGCAGGCCCTGCTCGCCAACATGGCCGTGTCATACGCCATCTATCACGGCCCTGAAGGTCTCAAATCCATCGCCAGCCACACCCATGAACTGGCTTGCCGCTTCGCAGCCGCAGTTGCGGGCGCAGGCGCGAAAATCAGCAGCGAAACCTTCTTCGATACTGTGACTATAACGGTCGACGGCAACGCAACCGCTATCCAAAACGAGGCGGAAAAGTCAGGTCGCTTCATCCGCGCTATAGACAAAAATACCGTGTCCATCGCGTTCGATGAAACTTCCACGGAAGTCGATGCCTTTGAACTCGCAGAACTATTCGGCGCCTCCAGCCTTGATTCAGAACCAGAAGCAAGACTGCCAAGTACCCGTAATGGTTCATTTATGTCGCAGCCAGTATTTCATGAAAACCGATCCGAAACGCAAATGATGCGCTTCTTGCGTCGCTTGGCTGATATGGACTTGGCGCTGGATCGCACCATGATACCGCTCGGTTCATGCACTATGAAGCTCAATGCCGCGGCTGAAATGATGCCCGTTTCATTTGCCTCGGTCGCTGGCCTGCATCCGTTTGCGCCGGATAAACACACCAAGGGCATCCGCGAAATGATCGCGGATTTGGAAGAGTGGCTTTGCCAAGTCACCGGCTTTGCTGCCGTGTCGCTGCAACCAAATGCTGGCAGCCAAGGCGAATATGCCGGACTTTTGGCCATCCGCGCCTACCACGCTTCGCGCGGGGAAAGTCAGCGTAACATCTGCATCATCCCCTCCTCTGCACACGGAACAAACCCGGCCAGCGCGGCCATGGTAGGGTTCGATGTGGTGGTCGTGCGCTGCAATGAATCTGGCGATGTGGATGTTGAAGACCTCAAGATAAAAATCGCCGCCAATGCCAAAAACCTTGCGGCACTGATGATTACCTATCCATCCACCCATGGCGTCTTTGAGGAAAGCATCAAAGAAATCTGCGCCGCCATTCACGCAGCGGGCGGCCAGGTTTATCTTGACGGCGCAAACCTCAACGCGCTGGTCGGCCTTGCCCGTCCGGGCGACATCGGCGCGGATGTGTGCCACATGAACTTGCACAAGACGTTTGCCATTCCTCATGGCGGCGGTGGTCCCGGCGTCGGCCCTATTGGCGTAGCCGCTCACTTGAAAAAGTTCCTGCCCGGCCACGTCACCCGCAAAGGTCACCAAGCTGTCTCCGGTGCCCCATGGGGCAGCGCCAGCATCTTGGCTATATCCTGGATGTACATCAGGATGCTTGGACCTGATGGGCTTCGCAAATCGTCAGAGACCGCAATCCTCTCAGCCAACTACATCGCCAAGCGCTTGGGCGACCATATCCCCGTCCTCTTCGTAGGTAAGAATGGTCGCGTGGCACACGAGTGCATCTTTGATTTTAGAGGCTTCAAAGAAACAGCTGGTATCGGCGTTGAAGATATCGCCAAGCGCCTAATCGACTTCGGCTTCCATGCACCCACAATGTCATGGCCGGTAGCCGGAACGCTGATGGTGGAACCAACTGAGTCCGAGCCAAAAATCGAACTCGACCGCTTCTGCGATGCGATGATTGCGATTGCCAATGAGATTGCAAACGTCGCCTCCGGCAAGTGGCCGCGCGACGACAATCCGCTGGTTAATTCACCGCACACCGCTGAGGAAGTCACGGGCGACAACTGGACCCACGCCTACCCGCGCAGCATCGCCGCCTATCCGGCTGGGAACACGCAAATGGCAACCAAATACTGGTCGCCAGTAGCCCGCATCGACAATGTCTATGGCGACAGGAACCTGATTTGCTCCTGCCCGCCACTGGAAAATTACGCGTGAGCTGGTATAGTTCTGGCAAAGATTTGGCATTTCTATCCACGAAAATATGTGACTTCCAGCCTTCCCCCTTGCGGGGAAGGTGTCGCCGCGAGGCGACGGATGGGGGTGGCC
>JANPBE010000358.1:0-10480 GCA_031430295.1 Phyllobacterium sp. | reverse complement strand
CGATCCGCTCGCCCGCATGATGCTCTACAGCGAATCCTTCCGCTGGATGACGGCTGAAGTTATGGCGGCGGCAGACCGGCTTTGCGACGGGCGTTTGGCTATCGTCCATGAGGGCGGCTATTCCGAATCCTACGTGCCGTTCTGTGGTCATGCGCTGATTGAGCAATTATCCGGCATCAAGACCGAGGTCGCTGACCCCGCACTCGATTTCATTAAAGCGCAGCAACCCAATGCGGCATTTCAAGCATTCCAACGTCAACTCCTAGTGCAGCAAGCTGCTGCCGCCGGATTTTAATATCGACCCGTTCACCAATTAAGGAACAACATTATGAGATTTGAAGGCAAGTCCGTCATCATAACTGGCGGAGGGACAGGCATTGGTGCGGCTGTGGCACGGCGTATGATGTCAGAAGGCGCTAATGTCACGCTCACCGGAAGACGGTTGGACGTCTTGGAGCAAGTCGCGCAAGGCCCAAACGCCTTGGCGGTCGCCGCAGATGCAGCAGATGCCGCTTCGTTCAAGCAGGTGGTGGCACAAGCAAAGGCCCGCTTTGGCAGCGTGGATATTCTCATTGCCAATGCCGGCGGCCATGGCGTCGGCCCGACTATTTCCATGAGCGATGAAACCTGGGCCGCGGCCACCCGTGCCAACCTTGACACGGCGTTTGTTTCGGCCCGCGAGTGCTTGCCGGAATTAATAGCGGCAAAAGGCAATATTGTGATGGTGTCCTCCATCGCCGGTCTTTTTGCCGGACCGGATGCGGCAGGCTATGTCACCATGAAACACGCGCTGATTGGCCTTGGCAAATCACTGGCGCGGGATTATGGCCGCAAGGGCGTACGCACCAATATGATCTGCCCCGGCTGGGTGGCGACCGCCATGGCTGACGAGCAAATGCAGCATCTGGCCAATAAGAACGGCCTGCAAAACTTCGCGGAAGCCTACGCCTTGGTGACCAAAGACGTACCGCTGGGCCGCCCGGCGACACCCGAAGAAATTTCCAATGTCATCTGCTTTGCGGCTTCCGCCGAGGCCGCGATGATGAACGGCGCGATTATCACCGTCGATGGCGGCTCTTCAGTTGTTGATCTGCCGACTTTGGCCTTTGTTGAATAGGAGTTGATTATGACCCAGACCCGCCCCGCCGATTGGAAACAATTCGATGATTTTGCAGCAGGCATCGCCACCAATCGTCTGCCGACCACCGATGCCTTGAAAGGCAAGTCATTCAAAATTCTGCTCGAAACGGGCAGGGGAATAACCCTCAATTTTACTGCTGGCGACAGCGTCTCATGGGCAGAAGAGGGCAGCTCTGGCACGGATTGGTGTGAGGTCATTGAGGTCACCGCCGATACATTTTTTATTGACGTGACCTTTGCCGGGCGTCCTGCCGAGGATGAGATTTTTATACTCAATACCGCCACACGCCGTGTGCTTTCAATTGCCGAGCGTGTCCGCTCCAGTGAGGAAGCGGCTGGCGAACCGCGCGTGGCGCAGACCTATGTCGCGGGAATAATTGATGATGGCGTGGCCCCAACCGGAATGGTTCCCGCGCCAAGCCGTGATTTGGTAGGAATCACCGCCCATTATGATTACAGCCCTAACCATTTGTACGAGCACATTTATTTGTCCTCCCAGCGTTATGCTTGGCAAAATCTCGTGGGCGTTCAGCGCGGCCACGGCGATGTTGATTTGGCGACCACCTTCAAGTTCGCTGAAAACCAGTATGTCTTCGGCTTCCGCGAATTTATCATTCCGGTCGCCTCGCTGTTTTTCTACAATTGGGACGACATGCGCTCCACAGGTAAATTCCTCGGTGTGACCGGTGCTGGCGTGATTGAAAACCAACCTGCCGGTGCCTTCATCATCAAAAAATCACGCGTTGACTATGACGCGGGCAACACTCCCGTTTAATGAGGTCCACTATGTCCCATAACTATGATGTCATCGCCGCTCACTACGCCGCTTCTGATCGCGGTGATCTTGCCGGTATGTTGGCCCCTCTCACCGCCGAAACACGCTGGACCGAGATGGCGGGATTTCCCTATGCCGGAACATACGTCGGGGCACAAGGCGTCATCGACGGCGTGTTCAAACGCATCGGCGCTGATTGGGAAGGCTATACGTTGAAGTTGCAAAGCCTACATGATGCTGGAGATTTCATCATCGGCATTGGCACTTACAGTGGCGTCTTCAAGGCGACAGGTAAGTCAATGACAGCACGCGTCGTGCATGTATGGTCAATGCAGGATGGCAAGGTGATAAGCTTCGAACAGTTCACCGATACAAAGCTGGTGGCCGATGCGATGAAGTGAGTGGATGGCACGTTGCTCCAAACTCTCGAATTATTCAGTCAGTTTCAAAGAGCAAATCTTCCTCATTGCCACGCCCCGTTGCCGGTCTGGCTATTGTAAAATCTTTGGGGAAGCCGGGTGTGTGGTCCTGCCTTCTAAAGATTTAATGTGTGACATCGCCACACACCCGGCTCGGTGTTCTTGCGCTGACCCAGTCACTCCCGAAAACCTTCCGCCCTGAAGTAGGACAGTCATGCTTACGCGAGCCGGGCCGGATGCGCCTTTGCTTGTGGGTTCAACACCCAGCGGATTTCCAATCCACCAACAAAGCACCGGCCGTTGCCACAGACACTTGGATCATGAATTCCGTGTCCCCGTTGCAACGAGCGAGTGCATTATGCGCCCGGAGTCAGAAGTGTGGATAAAAATGGTGAAAATAATTTGCGCGAGTAGCCTTCCCCCTTGCGGGGAAGGTGGACGCGTAGCGGACGGATGGGGGTAGTGACGAGGTCAACCTACTCGCAAAACACAGTAATATCAGCGGCTTAACAACAAAAATAGCATCTTCACCACCACCCCCATCCGTCGCCTTACGGCGACACCTTCCCCGCAAGGGGGAAGGCTGGGAGTCAAGACATTCCATGGAAAAATGATCACATTTGCTGTATTTCGTAAAATGTGAAACACCACGTTCGATATTTTTACATGACACAAATCACTCTCATGCTTTCGGCGCATGAGAAGTTGCGGGACATCGGGCGATGGTAACAATTAAAGAGATAGCTCATGCCGTCGGTGTTTCGTCGGCAACGGTGTCACGTGTTTTGAACTATGACATGAGCCTATCCATTTCCGCAAAGAAGCGCCAGACCATTATAGAGACCGCAGAATCGCTGAACTATGCCACCCCGCGCAACCGCAACCGCGCCGTAGATACCGCCCCCGCCACATCAGGCGGCAAAATTGCGCTGGTGCATTTTCAGCGGCCTTCGCAGGAGCTTGCTGATCCATACTATATCGGCGTGCGGCTTGGCATTGAGAACCGCTGTCAGGAGCATAAGCTCGAAGTGGTGAAGGTCTATCACACTGACAACATGCCAGATGCGGCCATGCTGCAAGGAGCGACAGGCGTGATCGCTGTAGGTCAACATTCCGACGAAGAAATTGGCTGGCTACAACGGCAAAGCAAGCATCTGGTTTTTGCGGATTACCATCCAAAACACTTGCCCATAGACAGCGTGGAAAGTGACATCGCAGGCGCGATGAAGCAGCTGCTGTCGTCGCTGCGCGACATGGGTTATCGGCGCATCGGCTATATCGGCTGGATGCAGCACCTTAACGGAAAGACCGCGCCGTATGGTGAGACACGATGCAAAGCTTATATCGAATGGATGCAAGAGGCCGGGCTGTTCAATCCCGAATTATGCTTGGTTGAAACATTCACGCTTGAAAATGGCCATGAGCTTGGCCGCGCGATAATGAAGACTAAAAAGCCACCGGAAGTGCTGATTACCGGCAACGATAATATGGCCATCGGAGCCTATCGTGCCATGCAAGAATTGGGGTTGCGCATTCCGGATGACATTGCGGTCGTCAGCTTCAATGATATACCGGTAGCGCAGTTTCTGAACCCACCACTTTCAACAGTGAAGATACACGCCGAACTGATTGGCGAGACTGCGGTTGACATGCTGCTTGAGCAAATGGCCGGGCGCGATCTCGCCAAGCGCGTCATCCTTGCAACCGAGCAAATATGGCGCGGCAGCAGCCGCAATCCCACAAGAAACTGGTAATATCGTAGTAAAGTCAATGACTTGCTAAATAGTGGTAAATATTTACTAAATAATCTTGCGTGTTTACTAAAATTGAGAAATACTCCTCCACAGGGCAGATGAGCCTGCCTTTGTTCAAATTTTCTGGGAGGAAAAAAGATGAAGCTCAAAGTAAACAACTATGTCTCCGTTTTGCTCGGTGTGGCTCTGTCAAGCGCCAGCCTTTTTGCTGTTAATGCGGCACAGGCCAAAGAAGTGACCGTTTGGTGCTGGGATCCAAACTTCAACGTCGCGATCATGAAGGAAGCCGGCGAGCGCTACACCAAGACGCATCCGGATGTTACATTCAATATTGTCGATTTCGCCAAGGTTGACGTTGAGCAAAAACTCCAAACAGGACTTGCATCCGGTACGACCGATGCGCTTCCAGATATTGTTCTCATCGAAGATTACGGCGCTCAGAAATACTTGCAGTCATTCCCCGGCGCGTTCGCTGACATGACCAGCGCCGTCGATTACACTGGCTTTGCGCCCTACAAAGTTAACCTGATGACTGTTGATGGCAAGGTCTATGGTATGCCGTTCGATACAGGCGTCACAGGCATGTACTACCGCAAGGATTATCTCGAGCAGGCCGGTTACAAAGCCGAAGATATGCAGAATATCACATGGGATAAGTTCATTGAAATCGGTAAGGCTGTGGAAGCTAAGACCGGCAAGAAAATGATGGCGCTTGACCCGAATGATGCCGGTCTTATCCGCATCATGATGCAGTCCGGCGGTTCGTGGTATTTCGACAAGGACGGCAAGCCAAACATTGAAGGCAATGCGGCGTTGAAGGCAGCGCTTGAAACTGAACAGAAAATCTTGGCTTCGGGCATTGCAAAGCCAGCCGCTGGTTGGGCTGAATATGTCGGTGCGCTCGGCACTGGTGATGTTGCAACCATCACTACCGGTGTTTGGATTACGGGCACAGTTAAGGCAGCACCGGACCAAGCGGGCAAGTGGGGCGTTGCACAAACACCACGTCTGAATATCGATGGCGCACTGAATGCCTCCAACCTCGGTGGCTCTTCATGGTATGTGCTTGAAAGCTCCGCTGAAAAAGCAGAATCGATTGATTTCCTAAACGAGATATACGGTAAGGATGTCGACTTCTATCAGAAAATTCTGCAAGATCGCGGCGCTGTCGGTTCGCTTTTGGCGGCTCGCACCGGTGCGGCTTACACAACACCTGATGCCTATTTCGGTGGTGAACCAGTATGGCAGAACTTCTCAGATTGGCTCGGCAAAGTGCCATCTGTGAACTATGGCAGCTTCACAAACGAAGTTGATGCCGCAGTAACAGCTCAGCTTCCAGCGCTTGCTGGCGGTGCGCCTGTTGATGACGTCATCAAAGCCATTGACGCCCAGGTTAAGACTCAACTTCAATAGTTAGAAAAGTCTTTAACAGTTAGAAAAGTCTTGGCAGGCCGCTCCTATGGCCTGTCTCCTCCTGGAGTCTGCGGTCTTGAAGCCGCGGACTCTGGCGTGTTGATTATTCTCCGGGGGAATAAGATGGCCAATGCACGTTCGGGCAGTCTACGCCGTTATTATGATATCAATGGTTGGTTGTTCACCGCACCAGCGCTGATACTCATTGGTCTTTTTATGATCTACCCGATTATCAGCTCGCTTTGGATGTCGTTTCATTCCGGGCGTGGGATGCAGCTGAAGTTTGCCGGATTGGGCAATATTGTGCGCCTCTGGAATGATCCAGTTTTTATCAAAGCGCTGACTAACACATTTATTTTCTTCATCATCCAAGTGCCGATTATGCTCACGCTTGCACTGATCATGGCCGCGGCTTTGAATAACCCAAGGCTCCGGTTTCGTGGCCTTTTTCGCACCGCAATTTTCCTGCCCTGCGTGACATCACTGGTCGCCTATTCCGTGCTGTTCAAAAGCATGTTCGGGGCGACAGGCGTTGTCAATTCAGCGCTGGCTGGCATTGGCCTTATCTCGACACCAATCCCGTGGTTCACAGATCCGTTCTGGGCAAAAACCCTCATAATTATCGCCATAACGTGGCGCTGGACCGGCTACAACATGATTTTTTATTTGTCGGCGATGCAAAACATCGACAAGTCGATCTATGAGGCGGCCCGCATTGATGGCATCTCATCGCGGGGCCAGCTTTTATATTTGACAATTCCTATGCTGAAACCCGTAATATTGTTTACGACTGTGACCTCCACTATTGGCACCTTGCAGCTTTTCGATGAGGTGGTGAACATCCCGAGCATCGCCGGCGCACCGTCCGATTCAACGCTCACTTTGTCGCTTTATATCTATAATTTGACATTCAAATTCATGCCAAGTTTTGGCTATGCTGCAACGATTTCCTACGTGATTGTGTTGTTGGTTGCTATATTGGCCTTCGCGCAATTTTACTTGGCGAGGGAGCGCGACTGATGAACAATCCAGCAGCACTGCTCCGCGCCGCGAGTACTTATTTGTTCTTAGGCTTTATGAGCTTCGTGTCGATTTTCCCGTTTATCTGGATGATTATCGGTGCAACCAATACGACTGTCGATATCACCAAGGGCAAGGTCACATTCGGCTCGGCCTTGATGACCAACACCGCCAATTTTTTGGCAAAAGTCGATGCTCCGTTGATATTTTGGAACACGGCGAAGCTGGCTATACTCAGCACGATTTTAACATTAACCATTTCCTCCATCGCCGGTTACGGGTTTGAAATGTTCAAATCCAAAACGCGCGAACGCGTCTATAATCTGTTGCTGATCACGCTGTTCGTGCCCTTTGCCGCGTTGATGATCCCGCTCTTCATCATGATGGGCAAGGCCGGGCTTATAAATACGCACACTGCGGTGCTACTGCCGTTTGTTGCGACTGCGTTTATCATCTTTTACTTTCGCCAATGCACGAAGGCATTCCCGACCGAATTGCGCGACGCGGCTAAGGTGGACGGGCTTAAGGAATGGCAGATATTTCTGTTTATCTACGTGCCGGTAATGCGCTCGACCTATGCCGCCGCCTTCATCATCGTCTTCATGGCAAGCTGGAACAACTACCTCTGGCCGTTGATTATTCTGCAATCAAACGAAACCAAAACGATCACTCTGGTCGTGTCATCCATGGCATCTGCCTACTATCCGGATTTTGGCATAGTGATGGTGGGAACCGTGCTTGCGACAATACCAACTCTTCTCGTCTTTTTTGCCATGCAGCGCCAATTCGTCCAAGGCATGCTCGGCTCGGTTAAATAGGAAATAGCATGCGCAGCGTTACCAATATCAATCATGGCTGGAGCTTTCACGAAGGGTTTTCGCAGGCTCTGGCAGGTGAGATTCAGCAAGGCGAAGTGGTCACGCTGCCGCACAATGCTGTTGATATGCCGTTCAACTATTTTGACGAAACCTGCTTCCAGCGCGCCTTCACCTATCAAAAAATCATTGCTTGGGATGCCTCCTTCGAGGGCAGGGAAGTTTCGCTGGTTTTCGATGGCGCGATGGCGGATTCAGTTGTCTTTGTGAACGGCATAGAAATCGTCGCTCACAAGGATGGCTACACCCCGTTCGAGGCACGGCTCACCGGCTTGTTGACCAAGGGTGATAATCTCGTCACGGTGAAAATCGACGGCAGTGAAAACCCGGAAATACCTCCGTTCGGCGGGCGTATTGATTACCTAACATACGCGGGCATTTACCGCGATGTATGGCTCCGGGTGACGACACCTGTTTCCATCGCCAATGTCAAAATTGAAACTACCAACACTTTGGCGGCATCGAAGTCCGTGTCCATCCGTTGTGATATCCGCAATCCGCAAGATTTAAGCTTTTCAGGCTCCGCCCATGTTCAGTTGAGAGACAGCGCAGGCGCACTCATCAAGCAAACGGAAGCGGACCTTACCGGCTCAAGTGTGACGCTGCACTTGGCTGATCTGACTGGCATAGCACTGTGGGATTTGGACAATCCCAATCTTTACGAAATCACAGTTTCGCTAAAAACCGATATGGGCGCGGATTCGCTTTCCTCCAAGTTTGGCTTCCGCACAGCGGAGTTCACCGCCGACGGATTTATGCTCAATGGCAAGCCGCTAAAAATTCGTGGACTAAACCGTCATCAGGCGTTCCCATACGTCGGCTATGCCATGGGCCGCAGCGCGCAGGAGCGCGATGCGGAGTTGATGAAGTTCAAGCTCAAGTGCAATCTAGTGCGCACCTCGCATTACCCGCAGTCCAAATGGTTTCTCGATCACTGCGACCGCATTGGTCTTCTCGTCTTTGAGGAAATTCCCGGCTGGCAGCATATCGGCGGTGATGTGTGGAAGGCGGAAAGCGTCAAGAATGTGCGCCGCATGATCGAGCGGGATTGGAACCATCCGTCGATCATTATCTGGGGCGTGCGCATCAATGAATCGCAAGATTCTCATGATTTCTACGCCGAGACTAACCGCCTCGCCCGTGAGCTGGACAGTACCCGTCAGACTGGCGGTGTGCGCTATATTACCGAGAGCGAATTCCTTGAAGACGTTTATACGATGAATGATTTTATTCTCGGCAATGATGAAATACCGGGCAATAACCGCGCGCGTCTGCCGCTGCGTGGCCAGCAGGAAAACACCGGTCTCAAGCGCAATGTGCCCTATCTCGTCACCGAGTTTGGCGGCCATATGTATCCGACTAAACGCCACGATCAGGAGCAGCGACAGGCCGAGCATGTCACACGTTATCTGCAAGTTCTCAACGCCAGCTATGGCGATTCGAACACTAGTGGCAGCATAGGCTGGTGCATGTTTGACTATAACACCCACAAGGATTTCGGTTCCGGCGACCGCATCTGCCATCACGGCGTTATGGACTCGTTCCGCGAGCCAAAGTTCGCAGCCTATGTCTATATGAGCCAGTGCGACCCGACCGACGAAATCATCATGAAGCCCGTGACATTTTGGGCGCGCGGCGAGCGCAATATTGGCGGCGTGCTGCCTCTCATCGTTCTAACAAATTGCGACGAGGTCGAAATCACCTACGGTGACACCGGGCTGTCAAAGCGTGTCGGGCCAGACCGCGAAAACTATCCACATCTGCCACGCTCACCGATTGTTTTTGATCATCGCCATTTTTCTAAAGATGAGCTGGGCCTCTGGGGCATGCAATGGGAAAGCGTGACGTTCACCGGCTATATCGACGGCAAGCCAGTCAAAACACTGGACATGGTGGCCGATCCGGTTCCAGCCACGCTGCAAGTCGAGGCGGATGGGTTGATGCTAAAGGCATCTGAGAAAGATGCAGTGCGCGTCATCGTGAGGGCATTGGATCAGGCTGGTTCAATCCTGCCATTTCTTGATGAACCAGTGACCATCCAAGTGAGCGGTCCGGCTAAAGTGCTTGGCCCGAATGTCGTCGTTTTGACCGGTGGAACAATCGGCTTCTGGCTGGAATCAACCGGCGCTAAGGGTGCGATCACTGTTGAAATTATATCTCCGCGCTTCGCCCCGCAGACACTGACGATGCAGGCGGAATGATGATGACTGCTGAAAACTCTTTTGGACGGGAGATATTATGAGCACCTTAAGCCTTAACAATGTGCGCAAAAGCTACGGCAAAGTCGAAATCATCAAGGGTATTGATCTAGACATCAAGTCGGGCGAATTCGTCGTTTTTGTCGGCCCATCCGGCTGCGGAAAATCAACGTTGCTTCGTATGATTGCGGGGCTTGAGGACATCACCTCCGGCGAACTGAAAATCGGCGGGACGGTGATGAATGACGTCGATCCATCCAAGCGCGGCATCGCCATGGTGTTTCAGTCATACGCGCTTTATCCGCACATGACGGTGCGTGAAAACATGGGGTTTGCGCTGCGTTTTGCTGGCATGGCGAAGGACGAAGTTGCTAGACAAGTGGACGAAGCCGCGCGTATTCTTGAACTCGGTCCGTTGATGGATCGCAAGCCAAAGGCGCTGTCCGGCGGTCAGCGCCAACGCGTTGCCATCGGGCGAGCCATCGTGCGCCATCCTGATGTTTTCCTGTTCGACGAACCGCTGTCAAACCTTGATGCTGAGCTGCGCGTTCACATGCGCATCGAAATCGCCAAACTACACAAGACGCTAGCAACTACCATTATCTACGTCACCCACGATCAGGTCGAGGCGATGACACTGGCGGACAAGATTGTGGTACTGCGGGCAGGGGTAGTGGAGCAGGTAGGCTCGCCGCTTGATCTGTATGACAATCCAGCAAATTTGTTCGTCGCTGGGTTCATCGGATCACCAAAGATGAATTTTTTCAAGGGCGTCGCTGAAAGTGCAAGTTCCGTGCGTTTGCCGGATTTTGGAAACGCTGTAATTCCCGTGGCACTCAAAACTTCAAGCCTCACCAAAGGCACCAACGTCACGGTAGGTGTGCGG
>JANPBE010000357.1:0-1723 GCA_031430295.1 Phyllobacterium sp. | reverse complement strand
CCAGCTTTTCCAAAATTTTAGCGGCTAAGGCCCGGCGGTCGCCAGTTTCGCCTGTGTTACCAGTTTGCGTCATAGTCGAAGTCATTGGTTCTCTTTTCTCAAATCCTCAGCATGCGCTCTCTAATAGATGCTTAACAAAAGCAAAACAACCGCGCGCACTTTCCCACTGAAACCTGAAAGCGTTTTGATGTCATGTGCAAGTGACCTAAGCGCAAGTCAGCCCTGCATATATGCGTGACCTAATTGGCAACCATTGTGGAGAATGGAGGGATGTTTGCACTAGTTATGTTGTTTTGGCAGGCAGTTTATTGATGATCCAACATTAAGCATGAACGTCACTATTGCTCGCGCCCATCCGTGTAAGCTGCCGTCCAAGCGTGAGAGTAGTTTGCTAGGCGCGCCTTCCAGGTTTCGGGAATGGCAAAAGGTGGAAATCCAATTGATTTGCGCACACCCCCTGCAAGCCGCGCCGCGCCTAAGCTAGTGCCCGTTGAACCTGTACTGCTCGGATAAACTAGTCTCTTGGTCGCGACGGCAAGCATATCTAGATAGAGCGCATTCTTGGCGAATGGACCTTCGACATAAATCGGACCTTGCGCCCCGATGAGTGTCAAACTTCCCGCAGTCCGCATTGCGCAATAAAGCGAGGCAATGGAGTTGCGCTCGCCCGTGGATTTGGGCTCCCCGCGCGGAAACAAAAAGTGCGGCTGTGCGGTTGGGGCACTGGCACTACGTATCACCACCAACTGCTGATCGAGCACCGCTGCTATGTCGTCGTCGTTAGGGTTGTCGGCCTTACCGTTGGTGATGAGATCAAATTCCCGCCCTCCCATAAATCTGGCAGTCGGTGTCGGGTGGCCGTTTGCATTCACATTGACCAGAGTGTCACGAGTTGGATCTAACAACACCCGTTCACCGCCAACGCACAGCGAGATAATCCATGTGCCGGTTGAGACAACCGCAAAGGATGCCAATTCACCATCGAGATATGGCAGCAATGAAGCATTGGAATCATGGATACCGCAATAAACGGGTGTGCCGCGTTTAATGCCGGTTTCATCCGCTACCTCGTCCAACACCGGGCCGAGATTGGCGCTCGCGAGCTGGACCTTAGGAAATAAATGGCCCCAGCCTTGACCGGACACCAGTGAAGAAAAAGTGCCAGTCCACGGGTTCCATAAATCTGTATGACAGCCCAGAGATGTCGCCTCGCTGGCCATTACGCTTGAAAGACGAAACGACCAATATTGCGGATAGGTAAGAATCGCCGCGCATCTGGCAAAGTCATTGGGAAAATTATTGGCCTGCCAAAAAATTTGAGCACCCAGATTAAGCCCAATGGGAAGCGACGGCGAACCGGTTTCATCAAACGGCGGACGCACGGCGTCATAAGCTTCGCGCGTTTGGTCCAGTCCGGTAAACTCATAGTCCATCACCGGCATCGCGAGATTGCCGTTGGCATCAACCAAGACCGCGGTGGCGCCATGCGTGGTGACACTGATGGCGTCAACGCTGTGCTCATTAGTAAGTGACCTCAAGCCCGATAGAATAAACGCCCACAGATTTTCGACATCAAAATGCGGGTAGGGCGGTCCAGCGGTTACATGATTGGGCGTTTTGAAAACCGCAATCTCGCTTGATGTTTCCAAATCCACCAGCGCCACTTTGGCGTTGGTTTTGCCAATGTCGATGACGGCAACGAAGCGGGTCATGACATATGAAA
>JANPBE010000356.1:0-2524 GCA_031430295.1 Phyllobacterium sp. | reverse complement strand
TACCAGATTGATTATAATGGTCATAAGCTGACATTTATTGATACGCCGGGCCATGCCGCGTTTACCGCCATGCGTGCCCGTGGCGCTCAAGCTACCGACATTGCGATCCTCGTGGTTGCTGCGGACGATAGTGTGATGCCGCAAACAATCGAATCCATCAGCCATGCCAAGGCTGCCGGTGTGCCGATTATCGTTGCTATCAACAAGATCGATAAGCCGGATTCAGATGCACAAAAGGTTCGTAATGGCCTACTGCAACATGAAGTGTTCGTGGAAACCATGGGCGGCGACACAATGGATGTTGAAGTCTCTGCCAAGACTGGCAAGGGCCTTGATAAGCTCCTCGAAACAATCTTGCTTCAAGCTGAAGTTCTTGAACTGAAGGCCAATTCGGATCGTACCGCTGAAGGCGTGGTTATCGAAGCCAAGCTTGATAAGGGTCGTGGTCCTGTTGCCACGGTTCTGGTTCAGGCAGGCACATTGAAGCCGGGCGATATCGTTGTGGCCGGTTCTGAGTGGGGCCGCGTTCGTGCGCTGGTCAATGATCTTGGTGTGCAGATTAAAATCGCAACGCCATCCATGCCGGTTGAAATCTTGGGTCTCCAAGGCACGCCGTCCGCGGGTGATCGTTTTGCGGTTGTCGATAATGAAGCCAAGGCCCGTGAAATCTCCAGCTATCGTCAAAATAAGGCCCGCGATAAGCAAGCCGCCAAGCAGGCCGGTATGCGTGGCTCGCTTGAGCAGATGATGACGCAAATGCAGACCTCTGGTTTGCAAAACTTCCCGCTGGTTATCAAGGGCGACGTGCAGGGTTCAATCGAAGCCATTGCCGGTGCACTGGATAAGATTTCCACTGACGGAGTGCGGGCCCGCATCATCCATTCGGGTGCAGGCGCGATTACCGAGTCTGATATTGCGCTGGCCAATACGTCCGGCGCGGCAATCATCGGCTTTAACGTGCGTGCCAATGTGCAAGCCCGCGCCGCCGCTGCCCGCGATGGCATCGAAATCCGCTATTACTCAATCATCTACGATCTCGTCGATGATGTGAAAGCGGCCATGTCCGGCATGCTGTCACCAGAGCGCCGCGAAACCTTCCTCGGCAACGCGGAAATCATCGAAGTGTTCAACATCACCAAAACCGGTAAGGTTGCGGGCTGTAAGGTCACCGACGGCCATGTCGAGCGCGGCGCAGGCGTACGCTTGCTGCGCGATGGCGTGGTTATCCACGAAGGCAAACTCAAAACCCTCAAGCGCTTCAAGGACGAAGTGGCCGAGGTTCAAGTTTCCCAAGAGTGCGGCATGGCCTTCGAAAACTACGAGGACATCCGCGCCGGAGACACCATCGAGTGCTTCCGCGTCGAAAGCATCAAGCGCTCGCTGTAAGCGTGGTGTAGTGATTAGAAGAAGGCCGGATGTAAAAGTCCGGCCTTTTTGTTGCCCCAAATACATCTGTTCAAAACCTTGGGATGCAATTGACTTGTGGTTGCGTGCATCAATAACCTCTCACTAAATCTGAGGTTTTTATGCGTAATTTGCTTCTCTTTCTAATTATCATGTTCACAGCGTCACCAAGCGCGGCAATGACATATGAAAACAAACCGCTTGAAGCGCAGATTGAGGCGCTGTTTGTGCCGGGGCGCGATCCACTCGACGTGAAAATTGCCATCGACCAACTGTCAGGTGGTACGGCGGGCAATACAAAAATCGAAGTCGATCACATGACGAAAGCGCTCCGTGGCATGACGGCAGATGCGCAAACGGAACGCGAAAAGCTCGATAGTCTCAAGCGCTTTCTCTATGTGGCGGGGTGGTGGAATGGCGGCAAAGCATTCGTCTATGACCATGCCGACCCCAAGGCGCAAAATCCTGTCAACAGGCTTTTAGGCCATTATGTTGAAACACGGCTGGGCAATTGTGTGACAATGCCTGTGCTGTTCATGATTTTGGGCAAGCGCATCGGGCTGAACATGACTCTGGCCCAAGCGCCACTACACATATTGGTGAAATACACCGATGAAACAAGCGCAATATGGAATCTTGAGCCAACCAGCGGCGGCGGCTTCACCCGCGATGAGTGGTATCGCAGAACGTTGCCCATGAGCGACGAGGCAATCTCCAACGGCATTTATCTGCGCCCGCTAAGCGATGATGAGAGCGTAGCCTTTATGGCCGTCAACATTGTCGAGCATTTCTTGAAGAGCGGCAGGCCCGAAGATGCCATTGTCACGGCAGATATACTTTTGCGCCACAACCCGCGTGATGCCCATCTTCTAGCCAAGCGCGGCTCGGCCTTTTACCTCATTCTCAAGCGCGATGTGATTGAGCGCTATCCGCACCAAAGCGATCTCACGCCGGAAATCAAAGCCTATGGCGATGAACTTTATGCGCAAAATCAAGCGGCCTTCGCCGCCGCCGAAAGTTTGGGCTGGCGGCAAAGCGACGGACAGCAATGACGAATATGGAAAAACGGATGGTTCACCACATGACAGCAAAACTCAAAACCATTGCCACCAAGGCCATC
>JANPBE010000355.1:0-4814 GCA_031430295.1 Phyllobacterium sp. | reverse complement strand
CTGCGTCCGCCGTCCCGTCAAACGTTTCAACAGGCGTCGCGCAAATATCGCAATTGCCGCAAGGCTGCGAGGTTTCACCGAAGTAGGCAAGCAGCGACATGCGCCGGCAACTCGATGCTTCGCAATAATTCACCAGCGCATCCAGCCGCCGATGTTCGCGGCGCTTGTTGACCTCGTCAGCATCATTCTGGTCTATGAAATTGCGCCGCAAGCGAATATCACCAAGCCCAAATACCATGTGCGCCGCAGCCAAGCCGCCATCGCGCCCTGCTCGCCCGATTTCCTGATAATAAGCATCAAGCGAAGACGGCAAATCCGCATGAAACACAAAGCGCACATCGGGCTTATCTATGCCCATGCCAAACGCAATCGTGGCGCAAACCACGATGCCCTTTTCAGCCATAAAACGCTCTTGCGCCTGCGCACGCACATGTGGCGCAAGACCGGCATGGTAAGCGATGGCTGTAAAACCATTGGCATTCAAATGGTCCGCCCACTCCTCGCAAGATTTGCGCGACAGCGCATAGACGATCCCGCTCGCGCCCTTGTGACCATCCAAAAACGACAGCATTTGCTTTCCGGTGTTCGCCTTGGGCTCCACCGTAAGACTGATATTGGGCCTGTCAAAACCGGAAACATGCACCTCTGCCTTACCGCCAAACAGCCGCTGCACAATATCCTTGCGCGCCGCCTCATCCGCCGTCGCCGTAAACGCGCCGATAGGAATATTGGGAAACGCCTGCCGCAAATCATGCAATGCTTCATATTCCGGCCGGAATGATGCGCCCCACTGCGAGATGCAATGCGCCTCGTCCACCGCAATCAAATTAACATCCAACCGCTGCAACGCCGCAATCATGCGCTCCGTCATGAGCCGTTCCGGCGCAAGATAGAGAATGCGAACGTCGCCAGATGCCACCCGCTGCCAAATTCCGACGTTCACTTCCCGCGAGGCCGCCGAGTTGATCGTCTCCGCAGCCACGCCAGCAAACTTCAGCGCCGCCACTTGGTCCTGCATCAGCGCCACCAACGGCGAGACGACAATGGTCAGCCCGCCTTTCACCAACGCTGGCACTTGATAACAAAGAGATTTACCCGACCCCGTAGGCATCACCGCCAATACGTGGCGATTATTCAAGAGATCATCGACGATGTCCTCTTGGCCGGAGCGAAATTCATCAAAGCCGAATATATCGCGCAGCACGCTGGTTTTGGTCGCCACTATTTCTGGAGACATGTCGCTCAGCGAACCCGCGCCAGAAACGCCAACACAGCTTGCTTGAACGAGCGGTCGCCGACCGCCAGCATATGATGGCGCCCCTCAATCCAAAACCCGCCCGCATCCGGCATCATGGCCGCCAGTGCAAACGGATCACCCGAAATATCATCCTTCGTTCCTGCCGCCACCAGCACAGGCATTGTCAGCTTGCGCAAATCCGCCGGATCAACCAAGTCACGCGAGGTTTGAATACACGCAGCCAGTGCCAAACGATCGCTCTTAGTCTGGTCAGCAAATTTACGAAACGCCATACCGCGCTCATGGGTAATTGTGGCTGGATCATCGACCAAAAGTGCATCGGCAATCGGATCCCAGTCGCCAACGCCATCCACCATGCCGCTGCCTAAACCGCCAAACACGATAGACTTTACGCGCTCGGGATTTGCAATTGCCAGAAACGCCGAAATGCGCGCGCCCATGGAATAGCCCATGACATGAGCGCTTTCGATGCCCAAATGATCCAGCAGCGCCAGCGCGTCTGATGCCATCGCAGCGGCATGATAATCAGCGCTATTATGGCTCTTGGTCGATTGTCCGTGCCCGCGATTATCCAGCGCAATCGCGCGATAACCCGCATCATTCAAAGTCGCGATCCACCCCGGTGCATCCCAATTGGTACGGGCGTTAGAGGCAAAGCCATGGATGAGCAAAACCGGCTCGCCGGCTCCGCGATCGAGATAGGCAATATCAAAGCCGTCATGATGAAAATGCTTGGTCATTTTGAAACAGGCACAATAGCCGGATGCAGTATCTTATCGCCCTTGGCCAGATGCAGCCGCGCCGCCTCGCCTGCCGCCAATTCCAACACATAGAGCGCGGGCACTTCACTGGAGATAATATCGTCAGACTTCGCAGCACCGGGCTTAATGGTGGCGATGCTGCCATCCTGCGCCACAAATATAATGTCCAGCGGCTGCGGCGTGTTGTGCATCCAAAAGTTCAAAATATCTTTGTCTTCAAACACAAACAACATGCCGTGATTTTCCGGCAACTTATCGCGAAACATCAGCCCCATGCCACGCTCGTTATTTGTCCGCGCAATCTCAACAGCGATGCTGACTGACCCCGCACTGGTCTGAATAACGAGTGGCGTGGCATCGACGGGCAAAACCATAGGGGCCTTCGGGCTGACGGTGGCTGAGACACAAGCCACCACCAAAAGCATAATGGTCGCAACAACCGCGACCACTTGGATGATAAACTTTTTCAACGGCAAGCCTGCTTAGTTTGAAACCGGAATTGGCGCGCCAATATCCGGATGGATTTCAGACGCCATAAGCCCCTTATCGCCAGGACCAAAACGGATAAGCACCACTTGACCAGGGCGCAATTCAGTCAAACCATAACGGCGCATTGTTTCCATATGCACGAACACGTCTTCCGTACCCTCGCCGCGCGTCACGAAGCCAAAACCCTTGGTGCGGTTAAACCACTTCACCAATGCCCGCTCTAGCCCGCTGGTTGGCGTCACAGAAACGTGTGTGCGCTGCGGCGGCAATTCGGATGGATGTACAGCTGTCGAATTGTCCATCGACACAACATGGAAAGCCTGCAAGCCACGCTCACCCGGCTTTGCCAAAACCTCAACCCGTGCGCCCTCAAGCGCCACTTGGAAACCATCACGGCGCAGCACAGTAACGTGCAAAAGCACATCAGAATGGCCCAGCGTATCAGACAAAATAAAG
The DNA here is from genome assembly GCA_031430295.1 of Phyllobacterium sp. Classification (GTDB taxonomy): domain Bacteria; phylum Pseudomonadota; class Alphaproteobacteria; order Rhizobiales; family Rhizobiaceae; genus JANMEX01. The sequence continues at coordinate 1,850 of JANPBE010000355.1, read as the reverse complement.
CCATAGCCCTTCGACACATCAAACCACTTGATGCTGCCGGAAACTTCAACCACACTACCGGTGCCACGCAAGTCTTCGCCCGCGTTGTACTCACCGGCTATACCGTTTCCGGATGACGTTTTGTCCCCCATCCCACGAAACCTTCCGTTACAAAACACTGATTCTCGAAGGTAAGATAACATTGACAGGCCGCTAGTGGGCAAGAGTCTGAAATGACAATACGCAATTCTTTTTACACTTTCTTAAGAACTAGTCTTTGCGGGAACAATCGCGAGGCATAAGCTGTTTCAAAATGAATCAACTATTGGCAATTGAAGCCGAATAAAGGAACCAACATGCGCTTTCTTCACACCATGGTACGCATATCAAACGTCGAGGAATCACTGGATTTCTATTGCAACAAGCTCGGCCTCATAGAAATGCGCCGTCACGAAAGCGAGAAAGGCCGCTTCACGTTGATTTTCTTGGCCGCCCCGAAGAACAAAGCCCAAGCCGATGCCGAGCGCGCACCGGAACTGGAACTCACCTACAATTGGCCAGATGAAAACGGCAAAGGCGAAGTCTACACCGGCGGCCGCAGCTTCGGCCATTTGGCCTACAAGGTCGATAATATTCACGACTGCTGCCAGCATTTGATGGATAGCGGCGTCACCATTAACCGCCCGCCACGCGATGGCCACATGGCATTTGTCAAATCACCAGACGGCATCTCCATCGAGATTTTGCAGGAAGGCGACGCCCTCACCCCGCAAGAACCGTGGATTTCAATGCCCAATACCGGCAGCTGGTAAGCGCAAACAAGACTATTGGCTCACTTTCTCAGCCAAACTTCCTCATGCTACGTATCACGAAAGAATTGATTTATGACGGGGACGAGCATGAAGGAAGTGCTGATAGAGTTAGAACATCGCCGCGCCAACGCACGGCTCGGCGGCGGGCAAGCGCGCATAGACGCACAGCATGCCAAGGGCAAGCTAACCGCCCGTGAGCGCATCGAAGTGTTTCTCGACGAAGGCTCGTTTGAAGAATTCGATATGTTCGTCACCCATCGCTCCACCGATTTTGGCATGGAGAAGTCGAAGATACCTGGCGATGGCGTCGTCACCGGCTGGGGCACTATCAATGGGCGCACAGTGTTCGTGTTCGCCAAAGATTTCACCGTCTTCGGCGGCTCGCTGTCTGAAACCCACGCGCAAAAAATCATCAAAGTGCAAGACATGGCGATGAAGAACCGCGCGCCCATCATCGGCATTTAGGATGCCGGTGGCGCGCGCATTCAGGAAGGCGTGGTCGCGCTCGGCGGCTATGCCGAAATCTTCCAGCGCAATGTCTTGGCCTCAGGCGTCATCCCACAAATCTCCGTCATCATGGGGCCGTGCGCGGGCGGTGATGTTTATTCGCCCGCCATGACAGATTTCATCTTCATGGTGCGCGATACCAGCTATATGTTTGTCACAGGGCCGGACGTTGTTAAAACCGTCACCAACGAAACCGTGACAGCCGAAGAGCTAGGCGGCGCGAGCATCCACACCACCAAATCCTCCATCGCCGATGGCGCTTACGAGAACGATGTCGAGGCGCTAATGCAAATGCGTCGCTTGGTGGATTTCCTGCCGCAATCCAACACCGGCGAACTGCCGGAGCTGGAATGTCTGCAATCCGCCGAGGCCCATGACGCGTGCAAGACGGGGCGCGCGCGCCGCGTCGGGGACTATGCGGCCGGCATTGGCATGGGACTCGGCCTGCCGGGGCACACGGTGCGGGGCTTGCGCGTGATGGGCCAGCTGATCGACGTCGGCATGCTGCAGATCCCGCGCGAATTGCTGTGGCGTCCGGGCGTGCTCTCGGCC
>JANPBE010000354.1:0-1230 GCA_031430295.1 Phyllobacterium sp. | reverse complement strand
CCAACAGCAAAGGTGAGTTTGTCTGTAACGTCAATACCCGGCATTGCGTTGGCTACTGCCGCCAAGAGCGCAGCGTGGCTTTCTGAGTTGTCATAATTACCAGTTAGGGTAATTCCGGCAGCATCCTTGGTGGCGCTAAAGACAAATGGATCTGCTTTTTCCGGGAGCGTAGTCTGGTCTGAAACAACGCGAACACCATAGGTTTCAAGCGCAAGCTTGGTGGCGGCGCGTTTCTGCACAACATTTTCGGCAACGCCAGTCAGAATGGCATCGCGGCCATCGAACGAGATTGCGGACCAGCGTTGGTTGAACCTTAGTTCACTTGCAGTACGAGCTACAAGATCGGCCTCAACCGGTCCACTGCGAAACAGCGCAATAAGCGCGGTCAAGAAAGCGACTGTAACAAAGCCCCGCCAAAACCATTTATTCCAATTGCACATGCTATTCCCCAAGCAAGACTCAAAATTGCGACAGGCAAATATGAGGATTACATCACATACAATCTATTCTTGAGCTAGAGCACAAATTCAGTCATGGATAAGTGCCGAAACCTAAGAAACCAAGAACTACAAAAACACAAAACCCGGCATCGCTGCCGGGTTTTGCTTCAAACCAACCGAAGTTGGAATTTAATTAGAACGAACGCTGGAAGCGGATTGTACCACCGAATTCGCCCTTGGCGCCGGCAGACTTGGTGTAATCTACTTCTGTAGTTACGTTGAAGCCGGATACAATTGCGTAGTTGATGTTTGCTGCCACGCCGAAGTTCTTGGCTTGGTCGTAATCGATTTCTGTGTTGAAAGTAGCTTTTTCGTTAAGAGCAACGGATGCGCCGCCCCACAAAGCCCACTTGCCGCCCCATGTCTTGAAACGTGAAGAAGTAGGTGTGTTGTCGCCGTAGCCGCCCATTACGAACAGGGAAACATTACCAACCTTGCCATCCAAACGAACCTTGCCGGCAGCAGCCTTCTTGTCTTCGTCATAGCCAACAACGCCAGTTACAGCGAAATCGCCAGCAGCATACTTCGCGCCAACAACTACGTCTGGAATGTAGTTACCTGTGCGGGAGTTGTCATCTTCAAGCGATACGATAGCTGAGAAGCCATTGCCGCCTGTGAATGTGTAGCTGATGAGTGTGTTATCAAACGGACCGTAACCTACGTTTCCGTCGTTGATAACGTTACCTGCGTAAACAGCGAATGTTGTTTACGCCGAATCATGTTTACCAAT
>JANPBE010000353.1:0-8610 GCA_031430295.1 Phyllobacterium sp. | reverse complement strand
GATTTGGCAAGCCGTGAAGCCACGATTCCCATACGGAACCACAAATGACCAGCCGCAAAACCATTCTCATCACCGGATGCTCCACCGGCATTGGTGCTTTTTGCGCCCGCGCACTGCGTGATGACGGCTGGCGCGTCTTTGCGACGGCTCGCAAAGACGAGGACATCGAAGCGCTGAAAGCCGACGGCATAGAGTGCTTCTTTCTGGATTACCGTGATCCCGTTTCGATCAAACGCCTTGTCGCCGATGTCTTGGCCGCAACCGGCGGCACACTGGACGCGCTGTTCAACAATGGCGGCTATGCCCAACCGGGCGCAGTCGAAGACCTGCCAATGGACGCGCTGCGCGAGCAGTTCGAGACCAACTTTTTTGGCTGGCACGATTTGACCCGGCAAATCCTGCCGGTCATGCGCCACCAGGGCCATGGCAGGGTGATCTTCAACTCGTCAATCCTTGGCCTCGTCCCGCAAATGTGGCGCGGCGCCTACAACGCTTCCAAGCATGCCGTTGAGGGCTTGATGGTGACAATGCGCATGGAATTGCAGGGTTCCAACATCCACTTGTCCCTTATCGAACCGGGAGCGATCCGTTCCAAGATCGCCGTCAATGCGGCATTGATGGCCGACAAATATCTCGACATGACGCATTCTGCCCACAAGGTCGCCTATGAGAAACGCCTTGCCCTGCTGCGCTCCGGCGGCAAGAAAGGGCCGAAGGCAGGGCCGGATGCCGTCTACAAGGTTTTGAAGCACGCCCTTCTGTCCACAAGGCCCCGCCCGCACTATGTCGTGACTGTGCCCGCGAAGATGGGCGTCATCCTCAAGCGCATCCTGCCCGCAACCTGGCTCTATGCGCTCATGGCCAAATGGTCGTAACGATAACTGCACGTTGAAAGTCTGTTCATGTCCACAGTTCTGAAAGTCCTTGCCTTCCTCGTCATGCTGGGCGTCGTCGCCGCGCTCTTCGCAGGCCTGCGCAACATGTTGAAGGGCGGTTCCGGCAATACTTCCAACAAGATGATGCAGATGCGTGTCCTGCTGCAGGCCATCGCCGTCATCCTGATTGTACTCATCATCTATATCGGCCGCCCGAACTGAAGGCGCAACCATGGTCACTCTGAGCAAAATCTACACCCGCACCGGCGACGACGGCACCACCGGTCTGGTCGGCAAGGAACGCCGCCTGAAATGCGACCTGCGCATCGACGCCTATGGCACAGTGGATGAAGCCAATGCGACAGTCGGCATGGCACGCCTTTACACATCAGACCACGTACAAATCGACGCCATGCTGGCCCGCATCCAGAACGACCTGTTCGACATCGGCGCGGATTTGGCGACCCCGCACACGAAGGAACCGCCGGAATACGAACCCTTGCGCGCGGTCGCCTCGCAGGTGCTCTGGCTCGAGCGATCCATAGATGCGCTAAACGCCTTGCTGAACCCGCTCAAATCCTTCGTCCTGCCCGGCGGGTCGCCAGCCGCAGCAGCGCTTCACGTCGCCCGCACCGTCACCCGCCGCGCCGAACGCATTGCCGTCGAACTGGCGCAGAAGGAAACCGTCAATCCCGAAGCGGTGAAATATCTCAACCGCTTGTCGGATTTTCTGTTTGTTGCCTCACGCAGCGTCAATGACAACGGCGCAAAAGACGTGTTATGGGTGCCCGGCGCGAACCGATAACCCAGCTCTAATTCAAGGCAACTGATATGTTCATCCCGCTGTATGATTCAAACCGGTTGCGCCACATCAAGCACCAATATGTGACTTATGGCCTGATACTAATAAATCTCATCGTATTTCTGCTCACATCACTTGGTGTGTCCGAAGATGTTGCCAACGCTGACATATTGGGCATGGGCTACATTCCAGCGGTTGCCCACAACACCGCTTATTTGGGTGCTGAAGACTATATGATCCCGCAGAAATGGACATACGTCACCTATGCGTTTCTGCATGCCGACATCTACCATATTGGCGGCAACATGTTGTTTCTGTGGGTATTTGGCGACAACGTTGAGGACGCTCTTGGCCACTTTCGATTTCTGATTTTCTATCTCGGCTGTGCCGTTGTCGGTGCATTTGTCCACGGTCTCATCGTGCCATACAGCGAACTGCCGCTAATTGGTGCCTCCGGTGCAATTGCTGGCGTCATCGCCGCCTATCTTATTTTGACACCCCGCGTGAAATTGTGGGTGCTGGCATTTATGTGGTTTCCGCTGCGCATTCCCGCCTATATTCCGCTTATTTTATGGGTTGGCTTTCAGTTCCTGATGCTTTTCACCCAAACAGAGGATGAGGTGTCATGGCCCTGCCATGTTGGCGGCATCATTGCTGGCGCTGCACTAGTGGTGCTGATGCGCCGCAAGGGCGTGCCGCTGTTTGACCGCGATCACGAAGAAGATGTTGTGGACGCTAGTCCGACTGTCATTGTTGCAGCTCCCGTCATCGTCGAGCCGGCGGGGCCCTCAAAATGGGGGCGCCCAGAATAATTCGGAAAAAATATTGACGTTAACGTCAAAATATTCCATCAAGAGCCCACTTGGGTGAAACCAAAAAATTGGGTATTGATGTCGGCTTTTGGCTATCCAAAGCATAGCGAAAGTCGTAATTGGGCACAAATACGCCTGACCGTAGTTCGATCAAGAAAGGTTCTCTGCAATGAAAATCATCGTGCCCGTGAAGCGGGTTGTGGATTACAACGTAAAAATTCGCGTCAAAGCGGATGGCAGCGGCGTCGATTTGGCCAATGTCAAAATGTCGATGAACCCGTTTGACGAAATCTCCATCGAAGAAGCCATTCGTCTCAAGGAAGCTGGCAAGGCTGATGAAATCATCGCCGTATCCGTCGGCCCGCAGCAGGCGCAAGAAACCATCCGCACCGCGCTAGCCATGGGTGCAGATCGCGGCATTCTGGTGAAGACCGATGATCTCATCGAGCCGCTCGCCGTTGCTAAAATCCTTAAAGGCATTGTTGAGGCCGAAGGCGCAACACTGGTTATTTGCGGCAAGCAAGCGATTGATGATGACAGCAACCAGACAGGCCAGATGCTTTCTGCCCTGTTAGGCTGGAGCCAAGGCACATTTGCTTCCAAGATTTCGCCGGAAGTCGGCACTATTTCCGTCACCCGTGAAGTGGATGGCGGCCTGCAAACTGTTGACTTGAAAATGCCAGCTGTTGTCACCACCGATCTTCGCCTAAATCAGCCGCGCTATGCCTCTTTGCCAAACATTATGAAGGCCAAGAAAAAGCCGCTCGATGAAAAGACTCCGGCAGATTACGGTGTTTCCACAGCGCCGCGCCTCAAGGTCATCACCACGGTAGAACCAAGCGGCCGCAAGGCGGGCGTCAAGGTCAAGACCGTTGCAGAGCTGATCGACAAATTGAAAAACGAAGCCGGTGTGCTGAACTAACCTTAGAAGGATAAATCCATGACCATTCTTCTCGTTGCCGAGCATGATAATGCTCACCTGTCTGACCAGACAAACAAGGCCCTCACCGCCGCTGCCGCCATGGGTGGCGACATTCATGTGCTGGTCGCCGGCAAGGGCTGCAAAGCCGTTGCCGGTGCTGCTGCCAAACTTTCCGGCGTGAAAAAGGTTTTACTAGCAGATGACGCCAGCCTGGAGCATCGCTTGGCGGAGCCAACAGCTGCGCTGCTCGTCTCGCTGGCTGGCAACTACGATGCCATCGTCGCCGCCGCCACAACTATGGGCAAAAACGTGCTTCCCCGCGTTGCGGCACTTCTTGACGTGATGCAGATTTCCGAAATTGTCGAAGTCGTCAGCGCCGATACATTCAAGCGCCCGATTTATGCTGGTAATGCCATCCAGACCGTGCAGTCCACCGACAAGATCAAAGTTGTAACCGTACGAACAGCAACATTTGCCTCCGCAGGCGACGGTGGTTCAGCCCCTGTTGAAGCTATCAAGGCAGCTGGCGATCCGGCGCTTTCAAAGTTCGTCAGCGCCGCACTTTCCGGCAGTGATCGCCCTGAGCTTACCTCTGCCAAGATCATCATCTCCGGTGGCCGTGCATTGGGCTCCAATGAAAAGTTCATGGATGTGATCTTGCCGGTTGCCGATAAGCTAAACGCCGCAGTCGGTGCATCACGCGCCGCAGTCGATGCTGGCTACGCGCCAAATGATTGGCAAGTTGGCCAAACGGGCAAAGTTGTCGCGCCTGATTTGTACATCGCAGTTGGTATTTCCGGCGCCATTCAGCATTTGGCTGGCATGAAGGATTCCAAAATCATCGTTGCCATCAACAAGGATGAAGAAGCCCCGATTTTCCAAGTCGCCGACTATGGCATCGTTGGCGATCTGTTTGAAATCCTGCCACAACTCGAAAAAGCGCTTTAATAATAAGCCTTTGTTCAGCGGGGCACACGTCCCGCTGAACGCACAACATGCGCCCTAATGTCTCACTGCATGAGCCTATGCCGCCCCCATTGCACTCAACACGGGCTGGACGAGCGCCGAATTGACCTTTAACACTCAGCTCCCATATGTTTTTCTCATAATTTTTTTGCAGGAGTAGGCTCGTGTCAGACATTAAAACAGTCGGCGTTATCGGCGCAGGTCAAATGGGCAGCGGTATCGCTCATGTCAGCGCATTGGCAGGCTTTGATGTTTTCATTTACGACACGGCGCAAGACCGAATTGAAAAAGGCATTGCTACCATCGGCGCAAACCTGACACGCAGCGTCACCTCCGGCAAAATCAGCGAAGAGGCCCGCACCAAGGCGCTTGGCCACATCAAAGCCGCGACGACCATTCAAGATCTGTCCAATTGCGATCTTGTCATCGAAGCGGCAACAGAAGACGAAAGCGTCAAGAAGAAGATATTCAATCAAGTCAGCGCTGTGCTGCGCCCCGATGCGATTTTGGCCACCAATACCTCATCCATTTCCATCACGCGGCTAGCTGCCGCTACAGACCGCCCTGAAAAATTTATCGGCATTCATTTTATGAACCCCGTACCTGTGATGAAGCTGGTTGAATTGGTGCGCGGCATCGCCACCGATGAGCCAACCTTCAAAACAGCCAAAACCTTTATCACCGCGCTGGATAAAACCATCACAGTCGCCGAAGATTTCCCCGCCTTCATCGTAAACCGCATCCTGCTACCTATGATTAACGAAGCGATTTACACGCTTTATGAGGGCGTTGGCTCCGTTGAAGCCATTGATACCGCCATGAAACTCGGCGCCAACCACCCGATGGGCCCGCTGCAATTGGCAGATTTTATTGGCCTCGATACCTGTCTTTCCATCATGCAAGTGTTGCACGACGGCCTAGCCGATTCCAAATACCGCCCCTGCCCGCTCCTAGTAAAATATGTAGAAGCCGGCTGGCTAGGCCGCAAAGTCGGTCGCGGATTTTACGATTATCGCGGCGAACATCCGGTTCCAACTAGGTAACACCATTCTGCCATTCCATACCTTTTTATGGCATGAAAATTCCATTGAAAAATATATCTGTTCTGATATAAGTGGTATATGAAACCTGTCCGGTTCCTTGCCGATTCACTCAAGAGTCTACGTGCCTGCCCAATAAAGGCGCGAAGCGATGCTGGTCATCAACTGAGCAACCTGCAACGTGGTCGCCAACCGGATGATTTCAAATCCATGCCGGATATTGGCAGGGGGGTTGAAGAAATAAGGGTTTGGGACGAAATGGGGACATTTCGGATAATCTATACGGCGAGGCTGGTCGATGCGGTTTACGTTCTGCACGCCTTCCAAAAGAAAACGCAGGCAACGCCGAAACATGACATCGACTTGGCCAAGACGCGATTTGGTGAACTTATGAGGAGCTTAAAATGATGGAATACGAAAGCTACGATAATGTCTTCGACGCAATTGCCGACACGCCGGAAGAAGCCGCAAACCTGACAGCCCGCTCTGACATCATGGACAAACTCGTTGAAATCATCAAGGCAGGCGGATGGACCCAAGCCGAAGCCGCCAAGCGCTGCCATGTCACACAACCCCGCATGAACGACCTGCTGCGCGGCCGCATTTCAAAGTTCTCGCTAGACGCCCTCATCAACATTGCTTCGGCTTTGGGGCAAAAGGTGTGCGTTGAGTTGAAAGCGGCATGAGCGGGCAATGCCCAACGAGGGAAATGTGAGATTTTCAGTAGTTTGTTGGACCGTCAGCAGAAATTACCAAGATTATCATGGCGTCCCATATTCAAAAATAACATACGCAATCAATGTACGAGTTGCTGGCGAAGGATGATTATCAAAGTTTTTTAGCTTTTGCGCGACCCTACGAGAAAGCGGTCCCGCCAAGTAAAGCGCAGAAACAGCTACACTAACCAATTCTGATTTGTTTGAGTGAAGGAGCCACTCAATATAGGCCGTATCATCCACCTCAATCGATAAATCCGCTATGTCGCCACTCATTTTATCTGCAACTGACCAGCACATTTTGTCCGAGAGCAGATACTCAGTCATAGCTTCCAAACGCGTAGCTGGACTTTTCACAATCAACCTAATGCCGACAAGATAACTACCCCTCCAACCCCGACGCCTTAATCAGCACCTTTGGTGCCAAATTTCGCCAGGCATTGAGCATCGCGGCATAAACCGGCTCGTCGCTTGCATCTGCCAGAAAAACCTCTGTCCAGCCGAGCTTGCCCCAGCTGCCCGCGACGATGCTGAACATTTCAGGCTCTGCGGCGATTGCGGCGGCTTGCTGCTCTTGGTTCAGGTTTATGATGCCCATACGCGGGTTTTTGATCGAGGCAAAAATCTTGCCACGTAGCCGGAAGTCCGGCTTGTCAAAATGTGATTTTTCTTCCGCTTCCGGCAGCGAAAGTGCGATGCGCCGGAAATCTTCTTCGTTCATGTGCCTGATGCCGATACTGCTGTGTCGATAAGTTTTTTAGCATCCGTGCCGCCCCATGCCGCCGGACCATTCATGGCCGATAGCAAACACCCATCAGGACCAATAAGCAAGGAAACCGGCAGCCCAAGCGCCAAACCTTCGCGTTTAAGGTTATTAAACAGCCCCATTGTCGGGTCACCGTAAGATTTTAAGCTCTTAATGCCGATTTGCTCCAAGAAAGCCTTAGCTTTTTCCGCGCCGTCATTATCGACATTGACGGCCACAACCTCAAACTTATCGCTGCCGGATTGTGCTTCCAGTGCATCCAAAGCAGGCATTTCAGCACGACACGGCACACACCAAGTGGCCCATAGATTCAAAAGCACAGTTTTGCCCTTGAAAGCTGCCAGCGACATCGGCTTGGCCTCGCCATCATTAAACGTCAGCGCAGAAAATTGTTTTGGCTCAGACGCTGGTCGCATTGCTGCCACCTCGCCTTGCGCAGCGGCATCGAGCTTAGCTTTTTTCGCATCATTCAGCGCACATTCAGTCACATCGGCAGAAGCCAGCGATGTTTCCTTGCCAGAAGGCGCTTCCTTCACGTATATCGCGATGGCACCAACCACAACGCCCGCCAATGCTGCGAACCCAAGTATTTTATACGGACTAACAGATGCGCGTTCGGTCAAATTTCTAACTCCATAGATGGACTATACCGATGTCGGATACAAAAATCAGCAATGAAATGTGGGGTGGACGTTTCGCCGCCGGGCCGTCCGCCATTATGGAAGAAATAAACGCCTCCATCGGCTTTGATAAGAAACTCTACGCCCAAGATATTTCCGGCTCCATCGCCCATTCTCAAATGCTGGCTCACCAAGGCATTATCGCCAAGGATGACCAGAAAAAGATAGAGGCCGGCCTTCAACAAGTGTTGAACGAAATTGAGAGTGGCACGTTCGAGTTTTCCCGCGCCCGTGAAGACATTCACATGAATGTCGAGGCCCGCCTTGCCGAAATCATCGGCCCCGCTGCTGGACGCCTGCACACAGCACGCTCGCGCAACGACCAAGTGGCGCTGGATTTCCGGCTCTGGGTCAAACAAGAGGCTGGCAAATGTGCGCAATCTTTGAAAGCTCTTATCGCTGGCCTGTTGGCTAAAGCTGAAATCCACGCCGCCTCGGTCATGCCCGGCTTCACCCATTTGCAAAGCGCCCAGCCCGTCACTTTCGGCCACCATCTCATGGCCTATGTCGAAATGTTCGGCCGCGATCTGTCGCGCTTTCGTGATGCCGTCGAGCGCATGGACGAGTCTCCCATTGGCGCAGCGGCGCTAGCGGGCACAGGCTTTCCCATTGACCGCCACATGACGGCCAAAGCACTGGGCTTTCGCGAGCCCACGCGCAATTCTATCGATACAGTAGCCGACCGCGACTATGCACTGGAGTTTCTTGCCGCATCGTCAATCTGCGCCATCCATCTTTCGCGGTTTGCCGAGGAGATTGTCATCTGGTCCACGCCGCAGTTTAACTTCGTGCGCCTGTCAGATAGTTTTTCTACCGGCTCTTCGATCATGCCGCAAAAGAAAAATCCGGATGCCGCCGAATTGGTCCGCGCCAAGACAGGCCGTATCAACGGCCATCTCGTCGCGCTTTTAACCGTTATGAAGGGCCTGCCGCTGGCCTATTCCAAGGACATGCAGGAAGACAAAGAGGCCGTATTCGACGCCGCCGAAGGTGTAGGCGAGTGCGAGCACGAAGCCGAGAAACACCAGCCA
>JANPBE010000352.1:0-4323 GCA_031430295.1 Phyllobacterium sp. | reverse complement strand
TGAATGAGGTAGCCGGAAACAAACCGCGCCGCAAAGCCAAGATGGCGTAAAATCTGCACCAAGAGCCAGCTCGTATCGCGGCACGAACCTTTGGCATTGCCAAGCGTTTCTTCCGGCGTTTGCACACCCGGCTCCATGCGGATGATGTAGCCGATTTCGCCAGCCAGCCGCGCATTCAGGCCCACCACAAAATCCACAGTGCGCTGCGGGCTGCGGTCGATTGTTGCGAGGAATGAAGAGAGCAGGGGGTCGAGAGGCTCCGGCTGGCGATAAATCACCAAATCCGGCCGGATATCCTCGGCATATTCAAACGGCCAGACCTCAGCGGCTTCTTCAACAAAAAAGTCGAACGGATTATAGACCGTCATGTCCGCAATCAGATCAACTTCGATCTTTAGCTCCATAACAGGGTCTGGAAACACATAGCGGGCCAGCCAGTTGCCATAAGGGTCTTGCTGGTAGTTGACGAAATGATTGGCAGGCGAAACCTTAAGCGAATGCGAAATCACACGGGTGCGGCTGTGCGGGGCAGGCCTTAGCCTGATGATCTGCGGCCCCAATATGACCGGACGATCATATTTGTAATGCGTCAGATGTGTGACCGCGGCATGGATTGCCATATGCTGTGCCCCTCAACAATTTCATGAGCAACGTTTCATATTCTGTTGCAATGCACAAATATTATCTTGGCTGTTTTTGTTTGTTTTTGTGAGGAGCCATTACTGACGCCAATCGTTTAGCCAACAAGTGTTTTAACATACTCGCCAAGCACTTTTTGCCGCGCCCTTATCGCTTCAATAGCGACTTGCGACGTTACCGCCCGAAATTTCACCGCGGCTCCACTTCGCAACTGTGCGAATCCATCAAGGTCATCGGAAAGCACGGTCGCAATTTTCGGATAGCCTCCGGTGGTTTGATGATCGGCCAAGAGCACCGTCGCGATGCCATCACCCGCGACCTGTATTGAGCCGCGCACGATGGCCTCAGACGGCATGTTCAGCGCCGCGTTTACCGGCAGCAATGGCCCGCTGAGCCGCACGCCCATCCGGTCATAGGCATTGGTCAGCGTGAAGCGCTGCGACTGAAAATCGCTTAGCGCCTCTGGCGTGAAGAACCTGTCCTGCGGCCCCAATATAACGCGCACATAGCTGCGCGGCTCTTGGGGCCGCGGGAAGGGGATAGCACCTTCGCGGCGAGGGCTAACGTTGACGTTTTCGATGGTTAGTATTTGCCGCGCGGCAATCATGCCCCCACCAAAGCCGGACGAGCCATGGGTGGCTGTGCTGCCCAGCCACGTCTTGCATTGCAAATCACCAGCAAAAGCCAAGTATGCCCAGCTTCCCCATTGTCCCGGCCTAATGGTCAAAGTCGAGCCTGCGCGGGCTGTCGCCACGCACCAGGGGGGATGCATAACATCATCAATCGTCACCACAAATCCGCCACCAGCAACGGCGAACGTGATGCTGCCTTGCGTGCATTTCAGCGTCAGTCCGCCGATTGATATTTCGATGGCTGAAGCCCCGAGCGGATTGCCGAGCGCGGCATTGGCAAATTTGAGCGCACTGCGATCCATCGCGCCGGAGCCGGTAACACCAAACCGCGCCATGCCATTGCGTCCGCCATCCTGTACGGAAACATGCGGGCCAGCGTGAATGACAGCAAAACTTGCGCTCGCCATCGGCTATTGCCTCGCATCAAATTGCGCGCGGCTGATGCGCTTGAAAAGTATCTCATCGCCCACATCAAACAGAAATGGCCGCGCCGCATCGCTTTGCAAAATCTTCGTCGGCGAGCGGCCCATGACCCACCAGCCGGTCGGCATTTTTAACGTTGTCACGATGCACTGCGGCCCCGCAATGATAACGCTGCCCGCCGCAATATCGCGCACCGCGCTGGCCTTACGCGGCAATTGGAGCGCAGGCACCGTGCCGCCAAGATAGGCGTAACCCGGCGCAAAACCATACATATAAACGCGGTAAAGCGTGCCCAAATGCGCCGCAATCACAGCCTCGCGGTCCAGCCCCGTCTGCCGCATCACCTCCGCCATATCAGGCGCAAATTCGCCGTCATAACAAACCTCAACTTCGCGTCTCGCTCCCGACACCGGCGCACTTGAAGCACGGCGCAGCAGGGCTTGCAGCGCCTTTGTCACCGCCTCATGGTCGGTAATCAGCGGATCAAACGCCACCAAAAGACTGACGTAAGCAGGCACGGCTTCCACAAATCCAGCAGCCGGATGCAGCGCCAAAAGCCCGTCCAACCGGATGACATTGTCATAGGCCTCATCGCCAATGATGTCGCCAAATTCCACCAGTACCGCGCTATCGCCAACGGCCTGAAAGCGCGGGAAATCAGCCGCCCCTGTCATGCGGCGCGGCCCAAGAATGGCGCAAGCGTAATGCCTGCGCGGGTAAGCGCCTGCCGGATTTCCCCCGCCATAGCGACGGCACCGGCGCTGTCGCCATGGACGCAAATCGAATGCGCTTCCAGCCGGATGGGCGCGCCGTCAATAACCGGCATCAGCCCCGTTTCCATGAAACTCACCAGCCGCGCCGCCGCCTCACCGCTATCTTTTATAAGCGCCTGCGCATGGCTGCGCGGCACCAAAAGGCCCGAGGACAAGTAGCCGCGATCAGCGAATATCTCACTAAATACCGTCAGCCCCACCGCCCGCGATGCAGGCTCCAACTGCGTGCCGGAAATAGCCAGCACCGCGAGATCAGGCGATATAGCCTTGATCGCCCGCGCAATCGCGTCCGCCACGCTGCGCTCTTGCGCCGCTAAATTGGCCAGCGCACCATGCGGCTTCACATAGGCGATCAAGGTTCCCGCCAGCGCCGCCACACCCATCAGCGCACCAATTTGCGCTGCCACCATGCGCTCAATTTCAGGCGCATTCATTGGAATAATGCGCCGCCCAAAACCCTCGCGGTCCGCATAGCCCGGATGCGCACCAGCCACCACCCCGCGCTCCCGCGCCGCGATCAGCGTTGCGTACATAGTCTCAGGATCGCTGGCATGTCCGCCACAAGCAATATTGGCGCTGGTGACAATGGACAACAACGCCTTGTCGTCGCCCATAGCCCAAGGTCCGAAGCCCTCGCCAAGATCAGAGTTAAGGTCAATGTGTTTCATAATTCACCTTAATGCCGCCCGCGATAGTATCAATTAACTATCGTCGCCTCAGTCGCTGCCCGCAGCTCCGCCTCACTAACCCCCTCCGCGCATTCCACAATCTTCAGCCCGCCGGGAACAACATCCAAGACGCCAAGGTTCGTGATAATCCGATCGACGACGCTCTTGCCCGTCAGCGGCAGGGTGCAGGCTTTGAGAACTTTGCTCTCGCCGTGCTTGGATGTGTGGTCCATGACCACCACAACGCGGCCAACGCCTGCCACCAGATCCATCGCGCCGCCCAAGCCTTTTACCAGCTTGCCGGGGATCATCCAGTTGGCGAGATCGCCATTTTCGGCCACTTCCATCGCGCCCAAAATCGCCATCGCAATTTTGCCGCCACGGATCATGGCAAAGCTCTGTGCCGAGTCGAAAAACGCCGTCTGCGGCAGTTCGGAATCGTCTGTTTGCCCGCGTTGATAAGATCAGCGTCTTCCTCGCCCTCAAATGGAAACGGCCCCATGCCGAGCATCCCGTTTTCCGATTGCAGTGTCACCTCGATGCCCTGCGGAATATAGTTTGCCACCAGGGTTGGAATGCCAATGCCAAGGTTCACATACCAGCCATCTTGCAGCTCAAGTGCCGCCCGCGCAGCCATTTGATTACGGTCCCAAGCCATTTACGCGGCCTCCCTTTTTCTGGTGGTTCGCTGTTCGAAACGCTTTTCGTGCTCGCCCTTGATAATGCGATGGACATAAATGCCCGGCAGATGAATGCCATCCGGATCAAGCGAGCCGAGCGGCACGATCTCTTCCACTTCCACCACGCAGAATTTTCCGCATGTCGCAGCAGGGGGGTTAAAGTTACGCGCTGTCTTGCGGAAAACCAGATTGCCCGATGGGTCAGCCTTCCATGCCTTCACGATGGACAAATCCGCCACAATACCGCGCTCCAAAATATAAGTCTGGCCGTTGAAATCCTTGTGCTCTTTGCCGTCCGCAATCACGGTGCCGACGCCGGTCTTGGTGTAAAATCCGGGAATGCCAGCGCCGCCCGCCCGCATACGCTCGGCCAGCGTGCCTTGAGGGTTAAACTCCAGCTCCAATTCACCGGAGAGATATTGCCGCATAAATTCTGCATTTTCGCCAACGTATGACGAGATCATCTTCTTCACTTGGCGCGTCTCAAGCAATTGTCCGATGCCAAAAC
>JANPBE010000351.1:0-17590 GCA_031430295.1 Phyllobacterium sp. | reverse complement strand
CCGGGGTGTTTAGACAGAAAGTCTGGCAGTCTTGGCGCCAGCCAGCGCGTACCAAAAGTTGGCAAAATCGCCAAATTCAGCGTTCCGCCTTCGGGGTTCGCCTTTAGTGCGAGAGACGCAGAGGCTATAGATTTCAATGCGTTACGGATTTCGGTGGCATAACGCTCACCCGCCAAAGTGAGATGCACGCGCTTCTTATCGCGGATGAAAAGCTCCACCCCAAGCTGGCCTTCCAACGCCATAATCTGGCGGCTGACCGCGCTTTGTGTTAGGTCTAACTCGCGCGCCGCCTCAGTAAAACTCTGCGTACGCGCCGCCGCCTCAAAGGCGGAAAGCAGGCTTATGGATGGCAGAAAGCGGCGCGGGGCTAGCATTTATCATTCCATTTTTGAATGAAGTGATGAAGGAATAGTGATTTACTATAGCCTATTGGCAGCGCATAAGCAAATAAGAATGATTTTTTGGAATGTTTTAGCAAACTGATGCCAAGATGCGCATTTTGTGCAACTATCTAGAAATCACCAGCACAAAGACGGAATTAACAGCCATGGAACGCCCAACTTTGAAGCCTAAGGACCAGCCGGACCTCTCAAACTTTAACTGGGCGGACGCGCTTTTGCTAGACGACCAACTATCCGAAGAAGAGCGTATGATCCGCGATTCTTCGCGTTCCTATGCTCAAGAAAAGCTCCAACCACGGGTCATCGAAGCCTGGCGCGACGAGACTACGGACGCCGGAATTTTCCGCGAAATGGGCGACCTCGGCTTGCTCGGCGTCACCATTCCAGAAGCCTACGGCGGCCTCGGCGCTTCTTACGTTTCCTATGGTTTGATAGCCCGCGAAGTGGAGCGTGTGGACAGTGGATACCGCTCTATGATGTCCGTTCAATCGTCACTCGTGATGTACCCAATTTATGCCTATGGTACTGAAGAACAACGACAAAAATACCTTCCCAAGCTCTCCTCCGGCGAGTTCATCGGCTGCTTTGGCCTCACTGAACCTGATGCTGGCTCCGACCCGTCATCCATGAAAACCCGTGCCGTAAAGACCGCCACTGGCTACCGGATTTCCGGTTCCAAGATGTGGATTTCCAACTCCCCAATCGCCGATGTTTTCGTCGTCTGGGCCAAGTCTGAGGAGCACGGCAACAAGATTAAGGGCTTCGTTTTAGAGAAGGGCATGAAGGGCCTTTCCGCCCCCAAGATCGGCGGCAAACTGTCCCTTCGCTCCTCCATTACAGGCGAGATTGTGATGGACAATGTCGAAGTTGGCGAAGATGCATTGCTTCCTTTCGTCGAGGGTCTCAAGGGCCCATTCGGCTGCCTCAACCGTGCGCGTTATGGCATTTCATGGGGCGTTATGGGGGCGGCAGAATTTTGTTGGCAGGCAGCGCGGCAGTACGGGTTGGACCGCAGGCAATTCAACAAGCCGTTGGCACAAACGCAGCTTTTTCAGAAGAAGCTGGCGGATATGCAAACGGAAATTACCTTGGGATTACAAGGCTCTCTGCGTCTTGGTCGCCTCATGGATGAGGCAAAAGCCGCGCCCGAAATGATCTCGCTGATGAAGCGGAATAACTGCGGAAAGGCTCTGGATATTGCCCGCGCCTCGCGCGACATGCACGGCGGCAACGGCATCCAAGAAGATTACCAGATCATGCGCCACCTGGTGAACCTGGAAACCGTAAACACCTATGAAGGCACACATGATGTGCACGCTTTGATTTTGGGCCGTGCCCAAACCGGCTTGCAGGCGTTCTTTTAAGCATCATGGATCGCGCCGCTATTGTTCATGCGAATTTTCTAAATCGCGTCGCTGCGGGTGATTTCCCGGCGCGGCGCGGCACTTTGACTTTGGCCGAATCCGGCCTCTCTGGAGAGCAATTGGTTGGCATCTTTCGCAGTCAAGTTTTGAGCCGTCATCTCGATCGCACTGCTCGCAAATTGCAGGCGCGGGGCGAGGCTTTTTATACCATTGGCTCCTCCGGCCATGAAGGTAACGCGGCGATTGCGGCGGCTTTTCGTGTCGATGATATGGCTTTCTTGCACTATCGCGGCGCGGCATTTCAGATTGAGCGGGCACGGAAATTACCCAATCAAAACATGATGATGGACATGCTGCTGTCTTTCACCGCATCGTCTGATGATCCGATTTCGGGTGGGCGGCACAAGGTACTTGGTTCCAAATCACTGTTCATTCCGCCGCAAACTTCTACCATCGCCTCGCATTTGCCCAAGGCGGTTGGCGCGGCTTTTTCCATCGGTTTGGCCAAGCGTATCAAGCCAGAACATAGGCAATTGGCCGATGACGGCGTGGTGCTGTGCTCGTTTGGCGATGCCTCGCTGAACCACTCCACTTCGCAAGGCGCGATCAACACAGCCAGTTGGACAGCCTATCGCGGCCTGCCCGCGCCCATCGTTTTTATCTGCGAAGATAATGGCATCGGCATTTCCACCCGTACTCCGGATGGTTGGGTTAAAGCCAGCATTGCAGCCCGCCCTGCCATTGAATATTTCTACTGCGACGGGCTTGATGTGCTGGACACTTACAAGGTGGCGAGCGAGGTGGAAGCCTTCGTGCGCAGTACCCGCAAGCCTGCATTTTTGCATGTGAATGCGGTGCGTTTGTATGGCCATGCCGGCGCGGATGTACAGACGGCGTATAAGTCAAAAATGGAAGTTGAAGCCGAGGAAGCCAATGATCCGCTGCTGCACACAGCGGCATCGCTTTACCGCGAAGAGATATTGTCTCTTGAGGAAATACTCCACGTTTACAATGAGATAGATGTACAGACGGCTGCCACTGCCGAGATTGCAATCGCCCGTCCAAAGCTGAAAACTGCCAGCGATGTGATGGCCAGCATCGTGCCACCGCGCCGCGAAAACACGCCGACAAATGGACCAACGCCGGAGGCGCGGGCGGCCAGTTTTGATAGCGATATGGGCCTGATGGCGCAGCCGCAGCACATGGCTCGATTGATCAATTTTGCGCTTTCTGACCTGCTATTAGAGCACCGCGAAATCGTGATGTGCGGCGAAGATATCGGTCCCAAAGGCGGCGTTTATGGCGTGACGCAAAAGCTGCATGACCGCTTTGGCCCGGGACGGATTATCAACACGCTGTTGGATGAACAGAGCATTTTAGGGCTGGCAATCGGCCTTGGTCACAATGGTTTCGTGCCGATGCCGGAGATACAATTTCTGGCCTATTTGCACAATGCCGAAGACCAGTTGCGCGGCGAAGCGGCCACATTGTCGTTTTTCTCCAAGGGGCAATTTACCAACCCGATGGTGCTGCGCATTGCCGGGCTTGGCTATCAAAAGGGCTTTGGCGGCCATTTCCATAATGATAATTCGCTGGCCGTTATTCGCGATATTCCGGGCGTTATTCTCGCTGTTCCCTCCAATGGCATGGACGCCGTTTTGATGCTCCGTGAGGCCGTGCGGCTGGCGCGGGAAGAGCAGCGCGTCGTGGTTTTTGTGGAACCCATCGCGCTTTATATGACGCGCGATTTGCACGAACCTAAAGACGGCTTGATGACCTTTGATTATCCACAATCCGGAGAATCCATCAAGATTGGTGAGATTGGTGTTGAAGGTCACGGCACTGATGTGGCGATTGTCACCTATGGCAACGGCGCGTTTCTTTCACGGCAGGCCGCTAAGCTGCTGAAAGACCAGCATAATATCGACTGCCGCATCATTGATATGCGCTGGCTGGCACCACTCAATGGCGCTGCTATTGTGGAGGCGGCACACGATTGCGCCAACGTCTTAATCGTGGAAGAATGCCGCGTGACAGGCTCGCAAAGTGAAGCGCTGATGGCACTTTTTGCTGAAAATGCAGTGCCAGAGCAAAGTGTTTCCCGAATTGCCGCCACAGATTCATTCATCGCCCTTGGCCGCGCCGCGACCGTGACCATGCCAAGCCGCGATGATATTATTGACGCGGTGCTTGCGCTGCCCGCATTTGCTAAACACAAGAAACTATAAGGAAAAAACACATGACCCACGCCGAAGTATTAGCCGCCTGCGGCCTCACCAAAGATATGATTTCCGGCGGAATACTGGTCGTGACCACGCCCGTTGACGGCAGCGAGATTGCGCGCCTGAAGATGGACAGTGTGGCTGCTACCGAAGCAAAAATCGCCAAGGCCGTCACTGCGTTTCACGAATGGAAGAAAGTGCCTGCCCCGCGTCGTGGTGAGCTGGTGCGGATTCTCGGGGAAGAATTGCGTCGCGAGAAGGAGGCGCTAGGGCGACTGGTCACTCTGGAGTGCGGCAAGATTTATCAAGAGGGCCTTGGCGAAGTACAAGAAATGATTGATATTTGCGACTTCGCTGTTGGCCTTTCGCGCCAGCTTTACGGCCTGACAATTGCGTCCGAACGCCCTGGCCATTCGATGCGCGAAACATGGCACCCAATGGGTGTGTGCGGCATTATCACGGCGTTTAACTTCCCTGTTGCGCCTTGGGCGTGGAACGCCGCGCTAGCGCTCGTCTGCGGTGACCCCGTTCTGTGGAAGCCGTCTGAAAAGACGCCCCTTTGCGCCATTGCTACACAAATTATCTGTGATCGTGCCGTTGCCCGATTCGGTTCCGATGCGCCGGAAGGACTTATCCAAATCGTCATCGGCGAGCGTGACACGGGCGAAGTGATTGCTCATTCCAAGGATGTGGCGATTGTTTCTGCTACCGGCTCCACCCGAATGGGCCATGCAGTTTCCGTTGCCGTTGCCTCGCGCTTTGGCCGCCCGATTTTGGAGCTTGGCGGCAACAACGCCATGATCGTTGCGCCATCGGCTGATCTTGAAATGGCATTGCGCGCAATTGTGTTTTCGGCTGTCGGGACCGCTGGTCAGCGTTGCACGACGCTGCGCCGTTTGATCGTTCATGAAAGCATTTACGACACGCTGCTGCCGCGCCTCAAGAAGGCTTATGACGGTCTTCCCGTTGGCGACCCATTGGCGAGCGGCACACTGGTTGGCCCACTCATTGATATGGATGCTCTCAAGGGCATGGAGACTGCCATTACAGCGGCGAAAGCTGATGGCGGCAAACTTCATGGAGGCGACCGTGCGCTTACCTCTAGCCACAGCAATGCGGCCTATGTGCGCCCTGCTATCGTTGAAATGCCCTCCCAAACAGCTGTTGTCCACAAAGAAACATTCGCTCCGATTCTTTACGCTGTGAAGTACAAGACTTTGGACGAGGCAATTGCCCTGCAAAACGAAGTGCCACAAGGGCTCTCATCCTGCATTTTCTCGACTGATGTGCGCGAAACCGAAGAGTTCTTGTCGGCTGGCGGCTCGGATTGCGGCATCGCTAACGTCAACATCGGGCCATCCGGCGCGGAAATTGGCGGGGCATTTGGCGGCGAAAAAGAGACCGGCGGCGGTCGCGAAAGCGGCTCGGATGCGTGGCGCTCTTACATGCGCCGCCAAACCAACACCGTGAACTACTCGCGCAAACTGCCACTCGCGCAGGGTATCAAATTCGATATTTGATACCACAAAATTATAATTGGGAGGAATATCCATGAAATCCATCGCCGTTTTGGGACTGGGGAAAATCGGTGCGCTTGCCGCGCAATTGCTGCACGACAGCGGCTTTGATGTGACAGGGTATGATTTGCGTCTGCCCCCGATTGGCGGCGCGTTTCCCATTGCGATAATGGATACTGCCTCGCAGCATGATCTTGGCGTGGCGTTTTGTAAGGTGGATGCTGTGCTATCTTGCCTGCCCTATCACCTCAATGTCGGGGTCGCCAACGCTGCACATGCCGCTGGCATTCACTATTTTGACCTTACCGAAGATGTGCCCACCACAAACCACATCATCGAATTATCCAAAACTTCCAAGGGCTTAATGGCGCCGCAGTGCGGCTTGGCACCGGGGTTTGTCGGGATTGTGGGCGCATCACGCATTGCGATGTTCGACCACTGCCGCTCTATACGTATGCGCGTTGGGGCGTTGCCGCAGAACCCGACTGGCCTCATGGGCTATGCGTTCAACTGGTCGCCAGAGGGCGTGGTGAACGAATATCTCAATGACTGCGAAGTGATTGAGGGCGGTGTTCGCAAGCTGGTTTCGGCCATGGAATGGAACGAAACGCTCTACATTGACGGCGTGAAGCTGGAGGCTTTCACCACGTCCGGCGGGCTTGGCACCATGTGCGATACCTATTTGGGCAAGGTTGATAATATCGACTACAAGACCATGCGTTACCCCGGCCACATGGAGCTGATGAACTTTTTCTTCCATGAACTCTTGATGCGCGACCACCGCGAACAGGCGGGGAAAATTCTGACGGATGCCAAGCCGCCGGTAGACGCGGACGTTGTTTATGTGCATGTGGCAGGCGAAGGCATGATTGGCGGCAAGCTGGAACGCAAGGAATTTGTGCGGGCCTATCGACCAATTGTTGTGGCTGGAAAACCCCGCACTGCCATTGCATGGACAACATCCGCTTCTGTCGTAGCGGTCATCGAGATGGTGCGCGATGGCGCGCTTCCTAAGAAGGGCTTCCTCAAACAGGAAGATATTAGTTTGGATGCGTTCTTGGCCACTCGTACTGGCAAACTATATGCCTAAAATAATCTTTTGGACAACTCGTAAACCGTCATAGACCCAACACAAATAACGTGATTGACTCCCGTCGCGCCTAGACCAAAAAATAACGCAGGGCGCGACGATTGGGAGATCATCGATGTCTTATTTTGCCCGTATTGCGCTTGGCCTTGGCTTGGTATTCGCGGGGGCAATGGCCCCAAGCTTGGCGGCGGATCAAAGCCGGTCAATCGAAACCACTGACAATGGCGATTATTACGGATTTGATCTGCGAACGCAGCAAAATGTGACCATTGATGACTGCAAGGCGATTTGTATCGGTGACAAAGAATGTAAGGCCTTCACCTACAATAAGAAAAAATCTTGGTGTTTTCTCAAATCCGATCATGGTGACGTGAAGAAAGCGGCGGGTTCTATCGCTGGCGCTATTGTTACTGCAATCGCTGATAAGCCATCCGCTGAGCCGGATATTGGCGCGCCGAATGCTTTGGCTTTTACGGCCAACTATGATGCCGACGCGCAGACCTATCGCGCCAATCTCATAGCCGCAGCGCCGAAGGATCAGGCCGAAGGCACAGCAAAGCTTATTGATGCTGCGGATGCCGCGATGGAAACCGGTGACCCGCGTTCGGCCTACCAGGGCTATGGCGCGGCGATTGGCATTACGCCTGATGATTCAGTGTTGTGGACAAAGCTCAGCCGCGCAGCGCTGGCTACAAAGCCGACTGACAGCGAAGGCTCGTTCTTGCAGCAGGCCGCGGTTTCTGGCGCACTGAACGGTTATTTGACGTCGCATACCGCCTCATCGCGGGCGGATGCGATAGTGGCTTTGGCAGTTGCGCTGGATGCGCGTGGTGATTCACGCCCCGCATTAAATGCCTATAAGGCGAGCCTAGAGGTGCTGCCATCAAAGCAAGTGGAGGCAGCTTATAAGGATTTACGGGCTCGCAAGGGTTTCCGCGTGACGGACTATACTGTCGATACAGCCTCGCAAACACCGCGCATTTGCGTGCAATTCTCGGAAATTTTGGCCAATTCGGATTTGGATTTCGCCTCCTTCCTGCTGCTGGATGACAAAGCACCAAAATCCGTCGCAAAAGAGGACCAACAGCTTTGCATTGATGGTGTTGACTATGGCCAGCGCTACAAAGTGACAGTGCGGCAAGGTCTGCCATCCAGCGTCGATGAGACCATTGAAGCGCCAGTCACACTCTCAGTATTTGTGCGCGACCGCGATTCATTTGTGCGTTTTGACAGCAATGCATTTGTGCTGCCGGGCACAGCGCGCCGCGGCATACCGATCACTTCGGTGAATTCCAGCCAAGCCACTTTGAATCTTTACCGCGTCAATGATCGCTCTTTGAGCGCACTTTTGTATGGCTCACAGTTCCTCACGCAGTTGGATAGTTATGGTGTTGAGCGCATCAAAACCGAAATTGGCGAACCTGTTTGGACCGGAGAAATTCAACTAGCCAGTGATCTCAATAAAGAGTCTATCACAAGCTTCCCCGTGGACGAAGCACTGCCCAAGCGCGAGCCGGGCGTTTATGTTTTGACTGCCAAAGCCCTTGGCGAAAAAGGCAATGAATGGGATCCCCATGCCACGCAATGGTTTGTTGTTTCAGACATTGGCCTCAGCACTTTTGCAGGCACGGACGGCCTCACTGTGTTTGCCCGATCCCTCGGTTCGGCCAAGCCGGTCGAGGGTGTTGCGTTGAAGCTGCTTGCTAAAAATAACGAATTGCTGGGCGAGGCGGTTACAGATGCGAGCGGTAAGGCCGTATTTGAACCCGGGCGCGTGCGCGGCACGGATGGGTTGGCGCCGGCAGTTTTGACAGCCGACAAGGGCGGCGATGATTTTGTGTTCCTTGATATGAGCCAAGCCGGATTTGATCTATCTGATCGCGGCGTTACTGGCCGACCTGCGCCGGGCGCACTGGACATCTATGCCTACACCGAACGGGGTGTTTATCGTCCCGGTGAGACCGTCCATGCCGCAGCGCTGGCGCGGGATGGCGCGGCCAACTCTGTCGATAATCTGCCGCTGACTTTTGTATTTAATCGTCCTGATGGCGTGGAAGACCGCCGTTTTGTTTCCAACGGCGAAGCTGCCGGAGGCCGTTCTGTGGATTTGGCACTCACAGACAATGCGCAGCTCGGCACATGGACGATGCAGATTTTTACCGATCCTAAAGGCACGCCGATTGCCGAAAAAACCTTGCTTGTTGAGAATTTCATTCCTGATCGGACGGAATTTGATCTGAAGCAGGATGGTGCTGATGACGAGGGTAATGCAACAATTTCGGTTGCTGGCCGCTATCTGTATGGCGCTCCGGCGGCAGGGCTCAGCCTTGAGGGCGAAATGGTTTTGTCGCCAACCCGCGTATGGGACAAATATCCCGGCTATGAGTTTGGATTTGTTGACGGTGATGCGGAACCAGAAGCACCAAACAAATTGGAGCTTTCTGAACTTCCAATTTTGGACGATGCGGGCAAGGCAAGTTTCCCGGTCTCACTTGCTGATGACTCTGGCAACGGCAACTTGCACTCTGGCAAAGTTACCATTCGTATGCGTGAAAATGGCGGCCGTGCTGTGGAACGCTCACTGGATATCGCCATCCCGCCAGTCAGTGATATGATTGGCATCAAGCAGAATTTCACAGGTGCGCAAACACCCGAAAATTCTGCCGCCAGCTTCAAAATATTGAGTGCGAATGCTGCCGGTGAGCGGACTGCACTTACCGGACTGAAGTGGACCCTGGTTAAGATTGACCGCAATTATCAATGGTATCGTGACGGCTCCTCCTGGCGCTATGATCCGGTCAACTTCTCCACAAAAATTGCCAATGGCGTCATTGATACAAAGACCGATGCTGAAGTTGAAATATCCGCGAATGTGCAATGGGGTCACTATCGTCTTGAAGTCGAAAGCCCGGATGATGCAGGGCCAATATCCAGCTCAGATTTCTACGCCGGTTGGTATGTGCAGTCTTCATCAACTGAAACTCCTGACGGATTGGAAATTGCACTCGACAAGGATGGCTATCAGGCTGGCGATACTGCCAAGCTGAAGATCACATCACGCTATGCCGGTGAAGTCCTCATTACGGTGGGCACAGAAAAACTGCTCGCAACACAGACGGCATCGGTGCCGGCTGAAGGTGCAACAATTGACGTTCCTATCGGTACTGATTGGGGTGCGGGCGCTTATGTTACCGCCACTCTTTACCGTCCCGGGGATACATCAGACAAGCACATGCCCATGCGCTCCATCGGGGTGAAGTGGATGGGCATAGATCCGGCGGATCGCAAATTGTCAGTTGCGCTGGATATGGCCGAAAAAATGGAGCCGCGCCAAAAGCTAGTGGTTCCCATTTCGGTGGCGGGCAATGGCGTGAGCGAGGGCGCTTGGGTCATGGTTTCCGCTGTCGATGTTGGCATCCTCAATTTGACTGCTGACAAGCCCGCGGACCCTGTTGGCTGGTATTTTGGACAGCGCCAAATGGGCCTCGAGATGCGCGATATTTACGGGCATTTGATTGATGGTTCTGCTGGTGCATTTGGTAAACTGCGTACAGGCGGCGATGCGCCGCAGGCGGCAAGCCAAGGCAGCCCGCCAACCGAAAAACTTGTGGCGTTTTTCTCTGGCACCGTAAAATTGGATGCCTCCGGCAAAGGAACTGTTGAATTTGATATTCCCCAGTTCAATGGCACCGCACGGGTAAATGCTGTGGCGTGGACGAAGACTGGCGTTGGCCATATGACCAAGGATGTCATCATTCGTGACCCGCTGGTTATCATTGCCAGTGCGCCAAAATTCATGGCTCCTGACGATGTTGCCGAAGTGAATTTGGACATTGCCAATACTGATGGTCCGGCCGGCGACTACAAACTTGAACTTATTCCTGAAGGCGGTATTCAAATCGTCGATGGTGATATTCCGACTAAAGTTACGCTCGCCGCAGGCCAGCGCATGTCGCTTAAGATTCCGGTTGTTGCAGGTGATCCGGGCACAGGGTCATTGTCTGTGCAAGTCTCTAATGGCAGTGGTCTGAATGTTACCAATGCTGTCGATATTCCGGTGCGTTCGGGTGTTATGCCGGTAACGACACGCCGCGAAATCGCGCTCAAGGCGAAGGGTGGTAGTGTCACAGTAGATAAGGAATTGTTTGCAGACAGCGTGCTTGGCGGCGCTTTTGTTAGCGTTTCAATCGCACGTTCATCGGTATTTGATATCCCTGCCCTGCTGATGACGCTGGACCGCTATCCGTATGGTTGCGCCGAGCAAACAACGAGCCGCGCGCTCCCACTGCTGTATGTGAATGAGCTCTCGAAGGCATCCGGCTTGCCGACTGATCCGGATATTGCGCTGCGTATCAACGAGGCGATTACGCGTGTTCTCTCCTATCAATCATCAACCGGTAGCTTTGGCCTCTGGGGCCCGGGCTCAGGTGATTTGTGGCTGGATGCCTATGTTACTGACTTCCTGACACGAGCCCGCGAACAGCAGTTCGATGTGCCGGAACAAGCCGTTATGCAGGCGTTGGATAACTTACAAAACTCGCTTTCAGTTGACCAAGACTTAAAATCACAGGGCAATCAAATTGCCTACGCAGTTTATGTTTTGGCGCGTAACCGCAAAGCCTCGGCAACGGATTTGCGCTATTATTCCGAAAGCCAGATTGACCAGTTTGCCAGCCCAATGGCGCGTGCCCATTTGGGCGCGGCGCTGGCGCTTTATGGCGACCAACCCCGCTCCGAGGCGGCATTTGCCTCTGCGCTAACGTTAGCAAAGTCCGGCTCGGTGCTTGATTTGAACCGTGGCGACTATGGTTCGGAATTGCGTGACGATGCGGCAATGCTTGCGCTCGCTGCTGAATCGACACCAGCACCAGCCTCGCTTGCGGGCATGGTGGAACAAGTATCATCGGTTCGCCGGAAGATCACTTACACCACTACACAGGAAGACGCATGGATGCTAATGGCTGCGCGTGCGATTAAGTCTGATAACGCGATGATCTCGCTCAGTGTCAACGGCGAGAAACATGAGGGAGCGTTCGCGCAACGCCTCACGGGAGCGGAAATTGAGGCAAGCGGCCTCACCGTTTCGAACGAAGGCAATGAGCCGCTTCAAGCCATTGTGACAAGTGTTGCGGCACCTAAGCAACCACTTGCCGCCGGTGGTAAAGGCTTCAAAATCAGCCGTAAATATTACCTGATGGACGGCACTGAAACCACGGTCACTGAGGCGAAACAGAATGATCGTTTTGTTGTGGTTCTGAACGTGGTCGAGGATAATAATTGGCCGTCGCGCTTGGTTGTTACAGACCTGCTTCCTGCTGGTTTAGAAATCGAAAACCCGCACAAGATGACGAGTGCTGACTTGGCCAATTTTGATTGGCTCGGACAAACAGAAGTCGCGCATAGCGAATTCCGCTCTGACCGATTTGTGGCGGCGCTTGATCCATCTACCAGCGGTGCGCGGACATTAAACCTTGCCTATACCGTTCGCGCCGTAACGCCGGGAACCTATATGCTTCCGGCTGCAACGGTCGAGGATATGTATCGTCCGGGCTACGCGGCGCGCACATCAACAGGGCGCATGTCAGTTCTGAACGATCAGTAACAATGACACGCAGGCGCACATTACTGGGCTGGACGGCAGGTGCAACACTCGCCGTTGGCGTCTGCGCGGCAGGCCTCTATGGGCTTGACGCCGCCTACCCGCCGCCCTTGCCTGAGACGATACCATTGTCGCGGGAAATCGTTGACCGCGATGGTGCTTTGCTAAGGGCGTTTGCGACTAGCGATGGTGTCTGGCGCTTCAAAGCTGTTCGTTCAAATGTGGATGCTGACCTCATCAAGATGCTGATCGCTTATGAAGATAAGCGATTCATGGATCATGCTGGCGTTGACCCTCAAGCTATCGGGCGGGCGTTTCTCCAGTTAATTCGGCACGGAAAAATTGTCTCCGGCGGATCAACAATCACCATGCAATTGGCACGGCTTTTGGAGCCCCGTGAAGAACGCACATTTGGTGCAAAGCTATTGCAAATGGCCCGTGCGATCCAAATTGAACGACGATTGAGCAAGGATGAAATCCTTTCACTCTATCTCACCTATGCGCCCTATGGCGGCAACATAGAGGGCATACGCGCGGCATCGCTGGCATGGTTTGGCAAAGAGCCTAAAAAGCTGACACTCAGCGAGGCGGCGCTGCTTGTGGCTCTGCCGCAGTCCCCTGAAACGCGGCGTCCTGACAGAAATCCAAAGAAAGCGAAAGCCGCTCGTGACCGCGTGCTAGCACGCATGGCAAGCGCAGGTCTCATTCCGGACAGCGAAATCGCCCGTGCCTCGCTTGCTGGCATTCAGAGTGCCAGACTGGCCTTACCTGCCCTAGCCCCGCATTTGAGCGAGGCGGCACGATCTAAAAATCCAACAGGTTTGCGCGATCAATTAACCTTGAAGCGCAGTGTTCAGGAAGGCTTGGAGCAAGTGGCGCGGGATGCTGCGCGGCGGCTCGGGCCTAAGCTGTCGGTAGCAATATTGATGGCAGACGCGCGGTCCGGGGAAATACTTGGAGAAGTAGGCTCGGCGAATTATTTTGACCGGCAGCGCAGTGGATTTGTGGATATGATCCGCGTGCCACGCTCACCGGGATCGACACTAAAACCGCTGATTTATGGGCTAGCGTTCGAAAATGGTATCGTCGCGCCTGAGACCACCATCGCCGACCAACCAGCGAACTTCTCAGGCTATCGCCCACGCAATTTTGACACGACCTATCAGGGCGACATCAGCATTCGCCACGCCTTGCAAATGTCACTTAATGTGCCCGCCGTGGAACTGCTGGAGGCCGTTGGACCGTCGGCGCTTTTTGCGCGACTGCGCCGTGCGGGGGCTGAACCCGTCATGCCAAAGGCCGAAGCGCCGGGCCTTGCTGTCGGGCTTGGCGGCATTGGCCTTTCGCTCAAAGACCTCGTTCAGCTCTATTCATCTATCGCCACACTGGGAAATTCTGTATCCCTATATGATGGCGTATACGGCGCGCCATCAGCACCAATCCGAGAGGCAGTGTTACCGCCTTCGGCCGCATGGCAGGTGATTGATATACTTGCGGGATTACAGGCTCCCCCCGGCACATCTGCACAGCCTATCGCCTACAAGACAGGAACGAGCTACGGCTATCGCGATGCTTGGTCTGTGGGGTTCGATGGGCGCTATGTCATCGGTGTCTGGGTCGGCAGGCCGGATAATGCCGCTGTTCCGGGAATCACTGGCGGCGGCACGGCGGCGCCTCTGTTGTTTGAGGCGTTTCGCAAATCCGGCGTTGAGCATGTGCGACTGCCCAACTCGCCCAAGGGCACGCAGGTATTGGCACACGACGAGTTACCACTTTCGCTTCAACGATTTTCCAAAGTCGGGACCGGGCTTGTGATGGTCAAGGCCAAGATTGCTGCACCAGAAATCATATTTCCTCCACAAGGCGCGAAAGTGGAACTTTCGTTAGGACCGGATGGCTCGCCCTTGCCGCTTGTGTTAAAAATTCAAGGAGGAAAAGGGCCTTACCGTTGGATAGCTAACGGTGTGCCGTTGCCAGACGCCGCCAGAAAGCGAACACAAAACTGGTTGCCTGATGGCGCTGGTTTTTCGAAACTGACGGTGATTGACGCCAATGGTGCTGCCGCAAGCGTCAGCGTATTTATCGAATAGGCTTGGTGTTTTTGAAATAGGCTTGGTGTTTTTTAAATAGGCTTGCTCCAGTTATGGAGCACGCTCTAAATCAATTGAAGCTGTAGGACACTCGAGCCAAGAAGCGCTCTGTGCGCACGTCGATGCCTGTACTATCAAAGTTCTTGTAGAAGGCATGCGTATATTCTGCGCCAAGTGCCACTTTGTCAGTCAGCGCGTAATCAATACCCGCGCCCAATTGCAGCGCTGTATCCTTCGCGCCAAAGAAATTTTCGCTCGTGCTGTGTTGCGCACCGACAGAACCATAGGCAAAAATCTTTTCATTCGCCCAGCCGGCTCTTACACGGCCCGTGTAGAATGCCTTAGACTTTACATTTGATCCGTCTGTGAAGGTGACGTTGGCAATTTCTGCCGCACCTTCGATACCAGCAACGAAATTGCCTACCTGCCAGTTATACCCAACAAAGCCGCCGCCAATTGCATCCGCGCCGTCGGCATTCAAAGAATCCCACAAGTTAGCGCCGCCCAATGAAAGGCCAACATAGGCCCCACCCCAACGCTCGTTTACCGGCGCAGTCGCCAGCGTCTCATCAGCCGTAATTACCGACACTGGATCTGCTTCGATAAGGTCCGCTGCAACAGCCAGCGATGGAATTACGAAAAGCAACGCGGATACTAAAAATCGTTTCATCGGTTTACCAACCACACTTAGCGCACCCAATGTGAGCCCATGGGAGGATAATGAACGAATATGGTAAACAAAACGTTTCGGGTGGATTTTCGCTTTTTAGCGGACCAGCCAGAGTGTCCAAATCAGTAAAACTCTCGAAATATTGAGAGCGCTACTGATTATGCAGCAATAGACCTATCCGTTATAACGGGATGTTTGTCTTCAAGGACATAACTTGCCCAATTGCCAAGCAAGAACGCTGCGATGTCTTTGCTTTGAAGTGGTTTAGCAAAGAAATAGCCTTGCAACTGATCGCAAGCGATTGCTCTTAGGAACTTGACCTGCTCCTCAGTTTCAACGCCCTCAGCTGTAATGCGGATGTTGAGTGTTTTGCCCAAAGAGCCAATTGTGCGCAACACATCGCAGGCAGCCTTGTCGGTATCGATTGCGGAAATAAACGACTTGTCGATTTTGATCTTGTCGAACGGGAATTTTAGCAAATAAGCAAGGCTGGAATAGCCGGTTCCGAAATCATCCATTGCGATTGATATGCCGAGATCCTTCAGGCGCATGAGTGTTGCCAGCACTTCATCCGGCCGGTCAATCAACAAGCTTTCAGTAATTTCTACCTCAAGGCGTTCAGGAGCAAGCCCGCTTTCGGCAAGCGCTTCAATGACCACATCAACAATTCTGTCTTTGTCAAATTGCGGTGCGGACAGGTTTACCGCCACGCTTAGATTATTTGGCCACGTTGCAGCTTCACGGCATGCTTCACGAATAACCCAATCACCGATCTCTTTAATCAGTCCGTTATTTTCAGCAATCGGAACAAACTCGGCTGGCGAAATGCGCCCTCTTATCGGATGGTTCCAGCGGATTAGCGCTTCAAAGCCTACGGGTTTGTTGCTTTCAGCTCCCATCAACGGCTGATAGAACAACTCAAGCTCATCGTTTTGGACTGCGCTGCGCATATCAAACTCAAGCGCACGGCGCTCTCTTGCCTGACTATCCATGCCGGATTCAAATATTTTATAAGCAGCCCGGCCACTTTCTTTGGCACGATAGAGCGCCAAATCGACGTTGCGCAATAACTGATCCGGGCGCGTTCCGTGCCTTGGAGCGATTGCTACACCAATACTGATGCCAACGCTCATTTGCTCACCGTCAAACTCAAATATACCTGTGACAGTATCCAATATTTTTGCGGCCAAATTTTCAATGTCTTCGTTGGAAACTGATTTTGGAATGAGTATGGCAAACTCATCACCGCCCAATCGAGCAAGGAATGCGCTTGCTGGTGTGACTGTGCGCAGACGATTAGCGACTTCAATAAGCAAGCGATCGCCCATCGGGTGACCATAGGTATCATTGACGGCTTTGAAGTGATCCAAATCCATAAACATTAGTGCAAATGGTGCGCCGTAACGCTCCAAACGGCTGACATTTTGGTTCAGAATTTCGGTGAAATTTGCGCGATTAAACAGACCCGTCAGTGCATCGTTATGAGCAAGGAAGCTGATCCGTTCGTCGGATTTCTTTTGCATTGTGATGTCGGAACCAACGCCGTGGTAACCGCCAAATACGCCGTTTTCGTCGAAGGTTGGTGTTCCCGTTAACGACCACCAATTGGTTTCATCAGCAACAGTTACCGGTACTTGCAGATTATTGATGCTGATTTTACGATTCAATGAACCGAAAAAAATATCTATCGCAGGGGCATGGGCAATGGCTGAGCTGTTAAAAAAATCAGTGACTTTCATAGAGGCCAACACTGATGCCGACATGCCCGCAACCTCGCAAAATCGTTCAGAGGGTCTGACGAATTTCATGTGGCTGTCTGTTTCCCACAGCCAATCACTGGCGTGCTTTTCGAAATCCTTGAGCAAGAGAGAGATAGTGCGCTGTTGCTTGGCCACCTCTTGTCCCGATATCACAACCTTGACCAAACCGCGCGTCTGACTGAGCGCCGATGCACAAATGAACACGACATATAGCGCGAGCGCAAACGCATTGACGAGCGCCTGGCTGGTGCCGGAAAGTGCGAGCGCGGTGAATGATGTTAGCGTAATCGGTGTCAAAAACATCAGTGCCATTGCTGGCATCGGGGCCAAAACAAAGCCACCCACACAAAATATGGCCGCTAGTGTTGCCGTCACAAGAATTAGTTCATTGCTGTTATTCAGAAACGCCAGCAATAGCGGAACTGTCGCCCAAAGGCACCCGAGGATAAGAGAGATGGCGAGGAAGGGTCGCTCTTGTGCTCTTAGTCCTTCAGAGATCGATACCGAACTCTGCTTAAACTCACTTACTTTCTTGCGCCACAGGGTGGAACCCAACAAGCAAACAAAACACAGTGTCGCATAAATGGAAGTTTTGACGGATGTGTACGCGAAGCTATCCGTGGAGACATATGTCACACTGGCGAGAAAAATGTTCCCCAATAGAAGTGATGGAACGAGGCGTGATGTGGCCTTAAGCTGTTCAAATTCCAATTGCGCTCGCACGTCCGGTGCAAGCGAACCGGTGTCCGTCGCACGCTCAATGAGTGCACGCAGCCTCCCTCCAACTTTAACTCTATTCGTACTCATTACACTTCGCCCCTATCTCGACAGCAGTTTTAGAGCACTTGGGTTTAATTTTTCTTTTCGCTTTGAGTTT